>JALEZZ010000081.1 GCA_022773585.1 Selenomonas sp.
TAGAGTAGAAGCAGAAATCACTTGCACGGACTCCTTTGCGAAGGCAGTTTGTTTAGCAGCTTCTACTATAGCAGAGCGTGCAAGTGATTTCTTTTTTTCATGCTGGCTTACCCACAGTTATGGGAGAAGCCTCCAAAAATAGCCGTTTTTGAGGTCAGGCCGTGATGGCCTTTCCAATTTTGAGGTCACGCCGTGACAGTCTTTTCCATCGTCTTGGCGAGGGCCTGCTTGCCGACGTAGGCGATGGCGCGCAAGGCGTACGGGAGGACGACGGCGTCGCGGATTTTGCACCAGCCGGTTTCCTCTTTGGATTCTTCGATGAGGCCCGCCGAGAGCTTGCCAATCCAGGCATCGACGGCGGGCATGACGTTGAGGGCGAGGTTCTTCGTCAGTTCCTGCTTGGCTTCCTCGCCGAGCTTCATGTTTTCGACGTCTGCTTCGATAGCGTCACGAAATTTTGTCCAGTCACTCATACTGTTTTCCTCCATTCTTCTCTGTGGAAAATATCATAGGCATACCACAAGGCCATGCCGTGACGACAGTTGACGGTCGTCCAGCGGCGGGCCTCGTTGTATTTGACGATGATTTCTTTCGGGCTGTTCGGGAGGTAGACGCGGAGGAGCTCGTTGCCGCGTGTGACGGCACTGTGCCAGCCTCTCGATTCGAGGAACATCTCGAACGGGTAGATGTCCTTGAGGGTCACGAGGCGCGGCCAGCCGTCCTGCTCCCGCTTTTCCAGCCGCTTGAGTTGGCGCTTCTGCTCGCTGCTCATGCAATCGCTCCTTAGTACCGGATGTGGAATGTGCATTTTCTGCACATGAACTGCCGAGGATTCTTCGGCAGTTGAACTGTTGAGGATTCCTCAATAGTTCGAATGAAACATGAGCGCGTCAGTCTTTGAATGGTTCTTCGTCGTACATCCAGTCGCCGTCAACGGCGTGGTTGCCGAGCCAGAGCTGTTCGGTGTCCTGCCAGACGTAGCCGCCAAGATCGTCGGCGTCGCCCCATTCGGCATTCCAGACGGGGCAGCCGAGGCCCTGCCAGTCGATGCGGTTCTGGAGCCAGCTGTAGGAGGCGTAGACGCCGGAGTTGAGGCCGATATTGTCGAGCCATGCCTGACACATGGCAGTCACGTTCGACGGGTTGAAGTCGAAGCCGTGGTTCATCTTCCATTTGTCGGCGTCTTCCATATCGTAGAAGACGGGGAGTTCCAAGAGCACACCTGCGCGGTCGATGATGTCGGCGCACTGCTGCGCCTGCCGTGCCGCGTCGTCGGGGGTGAGGCCATAGTCGTAGTGATACGCACCGACTTTGAAGCCGCGCGCGAGCGCTTTTTCGACGCTGTCGCGGAAGCAGCTGTCCTCGTGGCCGTTCCCCCAGCTCGCGCGGACGTAGACGAATTTGCAGCCTGCGTTAGCCGCTGCGTCGAAGAGGTCTTCGGGCACGCGGCCCGTCTCGTCTGCGTTGTTTTCGCTGATGTCAAATCCTCGAATCATTGGTTGGTTCCTCCTTTGGTGTTTCTTTCGCGGGCGTTTTACCGCCCTGCATGGTGGTGTACATGACTTTCCCGAGCCAGCCGACGAGGCCGACGGAGATGTTGGAGATGATGTCGTCGGATCGTCCGAGGACGATGCAGAGGATGAGGGCGGCGACGAGGCCGAAGCTGACGATGATGTCGGCGGTGATCTTCATGCGGCTCCCCCTTTCTTTGCTTCTTCCTGCACGACGGGGAGTTCCATGAACTGGTCGAAGATGTGCCGCACGCCTCCGTTGCCGCCGAGGTCGGTGTAGCTGTTGAACATGTGGGTCATGTTCTCCACCATGTAGACCTGCGTGTGTCCCTGCTTCATGCAGAACGACGCCATCTGGATGATGCGGTCGCGCAGCACGGCGCGCATGCCTTCGCGCATGGCGTTCTTGAACGTCAGTTCTTCTGCGAGTTCCTGCTGCCGACGTGCTTCTTCCTGCCGCCGCTGCTCTTCCCGCTCGCGGTCGCGCTTGTCGATCTTGCGCCAGAGGCGGGCGATGAAGCCGGTGACGGCGGCGGAGAAGATGGTCATGATGAGTTGTGCATAGGTGATTTCTTCCAAAAATCAGCACCTTCTATCCTTTTTCTGCATTCTTGACCTCCTTTTTTGCATAGAAAAAGAGCGTGCAGGATTTCTCCTATACGCTCTTGGATATGTGATTGTGGGATTCCTCTTTTTTCAGCTGCCGTGATCGTAGGCAGAGAAATCGAAGTCGAATCCGATGATGTAGAGAACTTCCCTTTTCTTGTCTTTGATGCAGAGCATTCGATAGTCGCTGCTCTTGAATCGGAAAATCCAAACGTTCTCGTCTTCTGGAAAATTCCATGACGGGTGGAAATGGATACGTGCGCGCGGGATTCTTTCGAATCCGCCAAAGGATTCTTTGCTGCGTCCGCGCAATTCCAGCAGCGTGTGTCTCGAAATCTCCTGCATGAGTTCGTCCAGTCCGCGCCGCGCGTCATTTTCTTTCCGTGCATCTGATTTGAAAAGCGAGAAGTTGTAGTTCTTCTTTTTCGTGACATGCGCGAAAGAAAATGCAAGAAGCTTGCTTCTCGGCGGTTCGGCCTCCAGGTCGAAATATCGCTGGTTGTCGCGCGTCGGGATTGCCGCTTGCTTACGCCGATTCACGGACGTATTCCTCAAGGAAATATTCTTTGATAAGCTTCGGCGAGATGACGTGATTCTGAGGCGTTTCAAGCCACGGACGTTCTTCGTGTGTCATGTTGCGGAGCTTCCAAGCGGAATACTGCCCGAAGTAGTTGTAGACTTGTTCGAGGACGTTCCGTTCTTCCTTGGAATATTTCTCTTTCGGCCGGAGGCTTTCGTTGTACTCGATGCCTCTGGAACCATTCGAGCAATATTCGTGATAGACGTCCACGACAACGGGGCCGTGCGCCCATGCGACGAGATTGTCAGAGAAAAGTTTCTTCCCCGAGAGCGCAAGGTAGATGCCCTGCGCGTAGTAGAGAAGTTTCTGCAATTTGAGGTTGGAGATGTATTCGGAATCTCCTGTCCGCATTTCTGCGTCGTTGCGCCAGAGGAACCAGCGCGCGACGTCGCTTGCTGAGTGCTTCATGTGAATTCCTCCCCCGCTTTGATTATATCACGCCGTCTCACGGCGGAAAAGTGGAAACGTAGTCCATTCATCTCACTCCTTCATGAAGTCGGTCAGCGACTTGTATTTGTCCTTGTCCTTCTTCGGAACGGTACCCTGCGTGCGCTCTTCGCGGGTCTGGTTCTTCTTCGTCGCTTCTTTCTGGACGTCTTTCTCTTTGATGCCGAAATCTTTGAGGCGCTGCTTGTTCTCGCTCGTCGGGTTCTTGAGGTAGTCGTCCATCGCGTCCTGACGTTCCTTGGTAGCGGCAGCTTTGTCGCGGCTGATAATGCGCTGCATGTCGGTCGGGATGGTCTCGTCCACGCTGCGGAAGCCGACGGCGCGGAGGATGCGGTCCCACGCGGTGACGTAGCGGTCGTTGAGGCGGTCACGCTTGCCGCGCGATTCGCCGGTGCCTGCAGCATAGAGGTTGTAGAGGCCGGGGTTGACGTCGCGCAGCGCGTTCGCGTAGTCACCGCCGAGCAAATCCTGTGCGAGGCGCACGCTCTTGGAAATGGTCGGGCCCGCAAAGTCGCCGAGGCTTGTCGGGATGACGTCGGACATGCCAGCGCGGCTGGACAGGTTGATGTTGAAGGCGGCAGGAATGCCATACATGAGGCTGACGGCAAGCCTCTTGTTGCCGCCGCAGAGGTGGATGATGGCTTTCTGGAGCTCGTCTTTCGTGTAGAATCCTGTCTTCTCGCCGAAAATCTCGTCGAGCCAGTCGAGTGCCGGGACACCCATCGCGCCGCAGAGGAGTGCGTACATACCCCAGAACATGAGCTTCTGCTTGCGGCTGGTCTTCTTGCTCCACGGCGAGAAGTCGCTCATGACTTCGAGCTCTTTGAAGCCGTACTTCTTGAACTGCAAGGCGAGCTGGGAGACGATGCTGCCGCGCCGGAAGATGTTCGGCGCGTCCTGCGTGCCGTACTGGAAGTTTGCCTTGTTGTTGACGTCCTTCGCGTAGGCGATGGCTTCGGCGTGCGTCTTCCCCTCCTTGCGAGCCTTTTCATAAGCGACGAGCACCGTGCCGCGGCGGCAGATGGAGTCGGCCTGTTGGAAGAAGTACATGCTCTTCTGCCCGAGGAAATCGACGCCGCGGTTGACGCCCGTGAGCGCGCGGGCGATCTTGCCCGTGCCGAGCGATGGCGTGCCGCCGCCGCGCAGTTTGTCGTAGCCGCTGCCACTGTCGATGCCGATGTCATTGAGGACGCCCGTCTCCTTGAGGATGCGGAGCTCATGCAGGGAATAGCCGCGGTGCATGCCTTTCCGCATCATCTGGCCGAGCGAGCGCACGTCGCCGATATACGCCGCCGAGTTCATGAGCTGGGAGAAGTTCAGGAGCGCCGACGACATGTTGAGGCCGAGCGTCATGTACGAAATCTTGTTCGCGATGCCGTTGCCGAGCGTGAGCGCAGCGCGGTCGCCGAACGTCGGGATGACGACTTTCTTGAACAGCCATGTCGAATTGAGCGCCTTGCTGATGGCCTGCTCCAGCGACGACGGCGTGCCGTTGATGTCGTTGATGTAATCCTTGCAATACTTCGCGAGCAGGTTGTTGTTGTAGTCCTTGTCAAAGGCACCGAACACGCGCTCGAAATAGGAGATGGCTTTCGGCTTGAATTCCGTCTCCATCGCCACATAGCGCGACGCGCTGTTGAAGTAATGACGGAGCGCCCAGTCAAGGTCGGTCTCGAAGCCTGCCGCGCCCGTGCGGTGCAGGGCGTTGCCAAAGAAGCGGTGACGTCCTTTGAGGCGTACCGCCCCATCGAGCATGTCCTTCGCTTCCGCGAGCGTCATGTCGTTCTGCTTCGCGAGGTTCTTCTGGACGCGGAGGAAATCTTTGTCGCCCATGACGGGCGCGAAATCATCGTCACTGACGCCGAGCGCTTTGTTGATGTCAAAGACTTTCGGCTGGACGTGGATGGTCTCGCCGTCCGCGAGCTTGTGGTCTTTCATCCATGCTTCCGCCTGCATGACGGCCTCGCGCTGGTTGCGCGCACTGCCGATCGTGCGGCTGTTGCCGTCCTTGTCTACGACGCGCAGGAAATATTCATGGAAGAAATGCGGGATGTAGCCTTTGAGCTTGTGGAGCTCGGCGGGCCCTTCCGTCGTCGTCACGTTGTAGAGCGGCTTCCCGTCAGCGTCCGTGATGGCATGGCCGCTTTCGGTCTTAGCTTCCTTCACGTCCACGACTTGGATGCCGGGGTCGTGCTGGAAACGCTCCACCATGTCGGCACCCACTTCTTTGTACGTCTTCGGGTAGTTCTTGTATTCCTTGTAGGAAACGAGATACTTCCCGTCGCCCTTGTCTTTGACGGAAAGGTCGGTGACGAACTTGTTCGCCTTGAGGAAGGCGAGACGGTCTTTGCCCACCGTCTCGGACTTCGGCGTCGGCTTGCGGCGGGCGTCGTTCACGAGATGGTAGGCGCGGCTGAGCTGGCGGCGAATCTGGATGTAAGCGTCGGCAACGTTCTCCTTCACACCGTCGTCAATGAGCTCCTGCCGCGTCCACTCCTTCCCTTCCGCGTCGCCACGGAGCAGGAGGTCGAAGAGGTCTTGGCGGTCGTCCTTGCTGGAGGCGAGCGCGAGCGCCTTGTTGAGCTTGCGCTCGAAGCCGTCACGGAGGCTCACGACCTTGTTCATCGCGCGGTCGGCCATCACGTAGAGCACGCGGAAGGTCTTCACCTTTTCCGCGACGCGCGACGGAGACGCGGCGATGTACTGCTTGAGGTTGATGTCCCGTGACGGGTCTTTCGCATCTTCCTCCAGCATGATCTTCTCGCCCTTCAGGTGCAGCCCCTTTGCCAGCTTGTCGCCGACGGAATGGAGCCAGCCCTTCGCGCGCTTCTTCGTTTCTTCCTCTGTCTGGGTACTCAAAGAGCCGTCCTGATCTTCAGAACGGCTCACGCTGTAGTTTCTGTGTTCATTTGTCTCTTCCTGTGAAAGTTCCTGCTGAATCTCCTGAAGAATCGGGTGCTTCGACCGCGCCTCGCCGGGGATTACGGCAGATTGACTCCAATCATCAAGTCCTTCAAGTCCTCCTTCGTCAAAGTGACGTCGTACTTCTGAAAGAGACTCTGCCAAGCGGCTTCCTTCTCTGCCCTTGTTGTGGCGTCGCAGACCTTCCTCCAGTCTTTCGATGTTATCTCTGTCATAGAAATCCCTCCTATGCTGGTTCACAATGGAGACAATCCTCTTGAGAACCTTGCGGAAAATCGGTGCGCGCGGGTCTTTAGCAGCGATGAGGCGTTCCACCTTCCGCGTCATGCGGAGGATGTCGCGCTTGTCACGGGCAAAGCACATCTCACGAATCTGCTCGACCGTCTGCGTGTCCTTGACATGGTTCAGAAGCCTTTCGTCCGAAATGAGTTTCCTCACTTCGGATTTCTCACCTTCATTATCGCCCCGCGCCGCCTCGTTGTCAATGGGCCTTTCTGCCGCTTCTGCGTGCGAGAAGATGGAGAAGCTGTGCGATTTCTTGGGCGCGGCGGGCTGCCATGCCTTGCCGCTCGCGAGGTCTTCGAACGCTTTCTGCGCCGTCCATGCGTCGCCGCAGGCTTTGCGGATGGGCGCGATGTGAGAGGCGAGGGCGCGGAAGAAGTCGCGGATGGCGCGGAGCGGCTTGCCGAAGGGGACGTGTCCGCCGCGCGCTTCGGCAAGCATGAACTTCCGATAGGCGTCGGCAATCTTTTCCTCGCTGCCGTACTTCTTCATCAGCGCGGCCTTCGTCTTGTCGTCGAAGAGCAAGTCCATAGCGACGTGCAAGGCTTCGTGGTAGACCGTGCCGACTTCGCCGCGCTGGGAGAGGTCGATGACGGCCTGCCTGCCGATGGTGTACTCGCTGCCGTTGACGGTGATTGTGACGCCGTCCGCGATGCCATGCGCGCGGCGGGCGCGTGCTGCTTCTTCGTCCGTCACGGTCATGTTGTCGTGGATGCGGATGGCGACCTTTGCGCCGTTCGGCATGGTGAAGGTGATGCGGTCACCAGTGTCGCGCACGTCCTTCGCGCCGGGGAAGGCTTTCAGCACTTCCGCCTTGATATCTTCCATGGCGCGGGCGCGAGCTTCTTTTGCGCGGCTCGCCGACAGTTTGCGGATGATGGAAACGGCCTTGTCATCAAAGACGACGTAGCAGTCGCCGTCACGGTGGCCGTTGTACTTGATGCCTTTGACGCCGTACTCGTTCAGAGCGATGGAGGCATTCTTGTCGCCGCCGAAGATGGCGCAAAGTCCGTCATAGATTTCTTGTCCTTTGGTCTTCCCGCCGTTGTCGTCCATGAAAAAATACAGGTTTTCGTATGCATCGTTCGCACGCTCGTTGTTGTCGATGTTACGTGCGCCCTCACGCAAAAGCTCCTCTTTCCCATTCGCGGCACGGCTGGAAGCTTCCTTTCCCTTTTTCAGGTAAGCCACTTCAAGGTCTTTGAGCATGGAGTTGACAGCGTCCTGCACATTCTTCGGCTGCTGGTCGAACGGCTTCTGCTCGTCGAGCATAACGCCATCTTCTGGGACGTTGGCTTCTGCGAGCATGCCGTCCTGTTCGAACTGTGTCTTTGCACCTTTCAGGAGGTCACGAACGGCTGCCCAATTCTTTTTCCCTTCATCATCCAAAATCCCCACTGCCGCGCCTTCCGCCCGCTCCAAAGCAGCTTTTCGGCTGCCCTCTTCTACGAGAGTGTCAACGGCAAGACGGATGGGGACGCTGTCAACGCGCTTCCCGTCCGCGGTGAAGAGGTTTCCACCTTCGTAATGATACGTCGTTCCGTTGATGGTGACGCCGCGCGGCTCGCCTGCGAGCGTGTCGCGATACTTCTGCGAGACTTCGCGGTTCTTTGCGAAGTAGATGCCCCATCCATGCACGCGCGTTCCTTCGCCGCGCCCGATCTTGCCAACATCAAACTTGTCAAACTCGTGCTGCGTGCCGTGGTAGGCGATGCTGTACTTGCGTGGATTCTGGGCACGAGAAAAGCCGTCCTGATGGTCAGAACGGCTTACGCTATACTGTTTTCCATGATATGCCTCGTCTACCAGTTTGTCGTAAAGCTCTTGCAGGGCCTTTACATTTCCGTGCTTGGCGAGCGAAGTGCCTTGGAGCGTCTGTCCGCCATTTCGCGGAGCTCCTTCATCGGCACGTCCGGGACGGCTTTCTGCATGAGCGTCACGAACTTCTGCGGGTCTTCCGACAGAAGTGCCTCGCAAAGCAAGCTGTCTCTTGATGCGTTCGTCATTTTCAAAGCACCTCCTTGCATAGCCATACATGTACGCTGCCATCTTCTGGGCATAGTCCAGACCGTTGGCGTAGTTCTGCATCCTGCCGTTGTCATTGAACGTCGCACGCAACATGCGGACACAATGGAGAGAATCGAAGACATCTTCGACATTCTCCGGCGTGATTTCCTTGCCAAACCTCGCAATCCCGTCCTTGACGTCCGAGTCGATGCTCGTCCGGCCATTCTCCGGGACTTTCTCGTTCAGCAAGCGGTCAATGAATCTGGCTCTTTCTTCCCCTTCATTATCGTTCTGTCCGTTTCGATTGTCAACAGGATTTTCGTCCGCATTTGCCTCGCCTGCAAACTTGCGCGGATTCTTTGCACGAGAAAAGCCGTCCTGCGAATCAGAACGGCTTATGCTATAGTGTTGTCCATGATTTTCCTCGGTCAGTTCTTTCTGAATTTCTTCCTCGATGGGGTGGCTTACGCGCTTGTGCTCGCCTGGGACGAGCTCTGCTGCCAGTCTTTCATCAGGTCTTCCAGCATCCAATCGGGGAGCTCCGCCCCTTCTGTCTGAAAGAGACTTTTCCAAGCGGCTTCCGCTTCCGATTTTGTCTGCGCTTCTGAGAGCTTGTTCCAGCTGTCCACGAACTTCGGGTTCATTGAAAAGCCTCCTTTTTGCGTTGATGATGCGCAAGGCGTCTTTCAATACCTTGCGGACGGAATCCGTGAGCTTCTTGGCATCTTCCTCCGTCATATGGAAAATCTTTGCCTTTCGCTCGATATCCTCGAAGCGGCGCACCAGACTGTCCTTGTGCTGAAGGTCTTGCGTGAGAAGCTGCTCGCGAATCTGCTCCACGGTCATACGGTCGCTGATATGGCGGATGAACGATGCATCTGTCACCTTTTCAATCAAACTCTCGCGGAGCTTTCTCTCACCTTCATTATCGGCTTGTTCGTTCCCATTGTCAACAGGATTTTCGTCCGCATTTGCCTCGCCTGCAAACTTGCGCGCGCCGCGGCCTTCGCCTGCATCGCGCTCCCATGCCTTGCCGTTCGCGAGTTCGCGGAAGGCACGGCGGGCAACGTCGGCGTCGGTCATCGTGCCGCGAAGTTCTTTGTAGTGGTCGGCGAGGTTCGCGAAGAAGTCCTGGATGCGCTGGAAGAGTTTGCCGAATGGCACATGTGCGCCGTGCTCCCGCGCGAGCTTGTAGCGGCGGAAGGCTTCAGCGATGTGCTCTTCGACCGTGCCGCGGCCTTTGCCGAACTTCTTGGCGAGCGCGGCTTTCTCGCGGTCACTAAACAGGATGTCCATCGCGATATGCAGCACTTCGTGATACGCCGTGCCCTTCTCTCCGGCTTTCGAGAGGGCGATGATGGCGTCTTTGCCGACCGTCACTTCATAGCCGTTGACCTTGATGTGCATGTCGCCCGTGACGCCGTGGTCGCGCTTGGCCTGCGCTTCTTCCTCGGACGAGAGCTCGATGTTGTCCGTCGTCCAGATTTCTAGGTGCGAGCCGTTTGGCATGGTAAAGGCGATGTGGTCGCTGTCCTCGCGGACGTTCTTCGCGCCGGGGAACGCGGATGCAATCTCGCGCTTGAGGTCAGCGAGCGTGCGTTCGTGACGTTCCTTTGCTTCCTCGATGGAGTATTTCGGCGCTCCGAACAAATCCTGTTCGCCGCCCGTCACGGTCTTTTCCCTTGCTTGGTCGATGGCCTCGCTGAGCGTGAGCGGCTTTGCGGATTCGCCGAAGTCGAGGGCGGTCGCGTCTTCTTTCGGGCTGCCCTGATGGTCGAGGATGTCTGCGAGGTGATTGAGGAAGGTGCCGACTTTCTTGCCGCTGCGGTGGAAGTCATCGAGGGCCTGCACCATCTTGACGACTTCCTCGGGGTCGCCGCCCGTCAGCGACGTTTCGTTCTCGCTCGCGTAGGCTTCGGCGTTGGCCTCGGCCTTGCCTTCTTTGATAGCGTTGTACTTCTTGACGGCCCGCGCGATGGTGTCCGCGAGCGGGTAGCTGTAGGCGTTGCCTTCCTGCATCTTGAGATTGAGGCGCGCGACGTTTGCCGCGGCGGACTGGAGGCCGTTCGAGATATTCTTGATGGCGTCGTCCATCGACTCGGCCATTTTCGCGATGAGGTCGGTGTCGCCGTAGGCGCGCGAGAAGATTGCCCGCTTGACGCGGCGGTAGCCGTCCTGGTTGACGCTGCCGTTCGCGTCGGTGTAGGCGTTGATTTCGTCTTTGCCTACGAGTTTTCGCAGGAGCTTTGCGACGAAACCGTCGTTGCCAGCTTTCGTGAGGTCGCCGTCGCTCTCGGCGTCGTAGCCGTCGAAGTCGCGGGAGGTGATGCTCTTCGCGTCGGTCTCGGCCTGCTCGGTCGCGCTCATGCGCGCGCCGCCCGTCTTGCTGTTGATGATGTCCTGCGTCGTTGCCTCGTCAGCGTCGTCCGTGAGCTCGCGCACGAGAACGGGCTTGCCCGTGCCCTTTGCCTTGACGGCAGCGCGCATCTGGTCTTTCGTGAAACCGAAATCCTCTGCGTGCTCGATGAGATACTGCGTGTAACGCTTGCCCGCCTTGTTGCGGAGCGCATAGGCGCGCGTGATGGCCATTGTTCGGCCATTGCCGTTCAACACGACGCCGTCGCTGCGGATGAGCGGAGCGCCCTGATTGAGGTTGCGGCTCGCTTCGAGGTCGGCGGGATGGAGGTCGGCCGCCATGCCGTCCGTCTGCGCCTGCATCTCCTTGCGCCCACTGCGCTCGCGCGGCTGAAGCTCCTGCGTGTAGGCATCGTTTTTCGCGATGGTGTCGCCGTCGTAGACGTTCGACGTCGTGAGGGAGGACGCGGGCACGATGCGGTAGCGGGCATGGAGCTCTTTGCCGCTGTCCGTCGTGACGGTCACGGATTTGCCCGCCTTTCCTTTCACGGGCTTTCGAGAGGGAGTACTCTTTTTGCTGGAAGGCTTCTCCATCTGCTGGCCGCTTGCGTTCTTGGCAGGTTCTACTTTGCGCGGTGCGGTTGCGTTCTGGGCAGAGTTCCCCCTACCCGTAGTTTCTGCCGCGCCATAGACAGTGTTGCCGCTCGCTTCGACGGTCGGGAGGGCGACGCCTTTTCCCTTTAGGAGCGACGTTGCCTGCGCGATGGCCTGCGGCTGGCCGCGATGGAGTGCGCCTGCCATGCCTTTCGGGAGGGCGACGCTTGCCTGCTTCGCGGCGGCTTCGAGCTGCTGGCCGCGCTCAATCTGGTCGAGGGTGGCGTTCGTTTCGAGCTCTTTCTGGAGGCGTTGCTCTTTGGCCGCGCGCGCCCGCTGCTGGGCGGGTGACATCTGCGCGGTCGCCTGCTGCGACGTCTGTGCGGGCTGTGGGAGGGCGTTCTGCTGCTTTGTGGCCTGCTGGGCGTCGAGCGTCGGGCCCTGCGGCTGTGCGGGCGTCGGGGTGCTCTGCTCTGCGTTCTGCGTCTCGTTCTTTGGCACGGTCGGCGCTTTGCCCTGCTCGATGGGAGCGGCCTGCGCGGTCGGCTGGCTCGCCTGCGTCGTCGGCTGTGCCTGCTGGGCTTTCGCCTGTGCGGGCGCGTTCGCCTGCGCCGCGGTCGCCGGGTGTGCGGTTTCGCTTGCCGGGTGTTCGGTGTTCGGCTGCAAGTGTGCGGTGTTCGGGAGAGACTGTGCGGGCTCTGCCTGCGTCTGCTCGCTTTCGCCCGCCGTGTCGATGGATGTTGCCTGCGGCGTCGTGCTGACCTGCTGCTGCTTTGCCGCGTCGAGGTTCGGCGTGCTGGTGTCGATGGCATCTTTCGTGCTGGCGCTTGTGGCTTTCTTCGAGCCCTGCGCGGCTCTGCGCGCGGCGTCCGCCTGCTGCTGTGCCTGTTTCTGCGCCTGCGTTTCCTGCCGCGCCTGCTGCTGCTCGTCCGGCATGTGCTCGTCGGCGTACTGCTGGAGCTCGTCGCCCCATTTCTCGCGGACGCTATCGCGGTTCTCCTGCGTGTTGCGGAATTTGCCGTTAGCGTCGAGCATGCCTTGGATGGTGTCGGCGTCGTCTACGCCCGCGCGGTTCTGCCAGTAGTCGATGAAGTCCGCTACCATCTTGCGGCCTGCTTCGTCCTCGCGGCTGATGTCGAAGGACGGCTTTTCGTTGAGGAAGTTCGCGCCGCTGGGCGCGCTACTGGATGCCCTGCCGGAGCCGCTTTCCGGGAGGCCGTTGGCCGCGAGCTTGGCTTTGAGGCCTTCCGTGTAGTGGCCGAGATCATCTGTGAAGTAGCCGCCATCATGGAGCGCGGCGGCAAATTCATCGATGGTCTTCGCGTTTCCGATGCCGTTTTCTTTGTAGGCATTGAGGTTCTTCGACGCGTAGTCGATGTAATCTTCGTCGCTGTCGAAATGGCGGTATTCGCCGCTCCCGTCGTTCCGCTTGATGCCGCCGTAGTTGTGGTCTTCAACGGAGAGGCCGCTCGAAAAGTCGCCCGTCTCCCATGCCATCTGCGCCCAGACGAACTGCGCGGGGATACCCGTGCGCTGGGAAATCGCCATGGCGATATTGCCATACGGGAGGCTGGAGACGTCGGCAGAACCGCCGCTCATGCTCACGCCTGCGTTGAGACCGCCGCCGCCCGTCTTGATGATCTTCGTCGGCTGGAGGCCGCCCATGGCCGTGTAGTCGTCGCCGTGCAAGACTTTCTGCTGCGACGTCGAGTTGCCGTAATAGCCGCCGTTGCCGTCGGCCGTGACAACGTGGTCGTCGTCGCCATACACAATGATGTCGCCGCGCTCCACGTTTTCTGGCGAGAAGGGAATGACGGCATCGCCCGCGTCCTGCACGAGCGTCGGCACGTAGACGACGCCCTTGGAAAGCTCCTGCGCGAGGAACGGACTGTAGCTCGCGCCCATCTTCGTCACGGCTTCGACGCAGCCGTTCGCGCCGTTGTCCATGCGCTGACCGTCGTACTTGCCGAAACCGACGTCGAGCCCGTCCGTGCCGCCTGCTCCTGCGCCGCCGTCGTCGCCGCCCGTGGGAGGCTCCGCCACGGCAAAGGCAGGCTGTGCCGTCGCCTGCTCCGCCGCCTGCGCCTGTGCGTCCTGCGCGAGCTTCGCGTTCGTCGAGGCATTGGCTTCGGCGATCATGTCCATAGCGCTGTTCGTCATCGGTGGTTCTCCATTCAAAGAACGAATGTTATCCCACGCCGTACTAATGCGCGTTGCACGGTCATCCTGCCCCTTGAAAGAGTGACGAATACCCATGCCCGTGCCAAATGCGCCCGGCAAGAGCGAGCCGATAAAGCCCTGTGCGCCTGCCGCCGCTTCGTCTGGCGTCGGGTTGTCCCATGTGCCGTATTCTTTGCCCGTGTACTTGTTGTTGAGGCGCTGCTGCATGGCTTCCTGATAGTCTTCGCTAAGGCCTTCAATTGGAAGGCCAAGCAAGTTGCCGATAATCTTTTTCGGCTTTGCCGTTCCTTTCAAGAGGTTGCCGACCGTGCCCTTCGTGACCGTGCCAAAGAGCGCCATGTTGAGCATGTCAAGTGGGAGTTCTTCCTTTGCAGATTCGCCCATGGCCTTGACCATGTCCTCATAGCTATATCCCTGCTCTTTGAGGTCGTCATACATGCCAGCAGCATTCGTGAGTGCGTCCATCGGGCCTGCGGAATACGCCCACTTAAGCGCGTTGTCCCCTGCCGTGCCCGCGCCTTTGTCGAGCGCCCACATCGCCGCGCGGCGTGCCGCATTGTCGCCTGCATTGAGACCTTGCTGACGGGCAAGCCCTGCCAGCGTCTCGCGTCCCTCGCCTGTTGCGAGCATCTTCATAGCTTCCTTGCGGGCTTCCGGTGTCTTGGCAAGACCGTAGATGATGCTGTCCAAGCCGCTCGCGCCTTTCAGCCCGCGACTGACCAAGCCGCTTCCGGGAATGAGATAATTGAGCGCGATAAAGGGAAGCGTGCTGCCGACACCTTCCATTGCATCACCAATCGCACCGTCAGAACTGAAAAGATAGTCTGGGTCGGTCAGGAGCTCGCCGAGGCTCTTGTCTGCATACTTGTCGCCGCTGCCGTATTTCTGCCGCATTGTCGTCGCATCATTCGACAGGTACTGCCCATTGTTGATGAACCAATCGCCAGCGTCTTTCAGATACCCACCGTCGCTATCGCGAATGGAATCGATGTAGGAGCTCTCGCGTCCCTTCTCGTCCAAGTAATCAAGATACGTTCCGATTCCTTTGAGCGCGTTGCCGCCAGAGCCTTCGAGACCGCCGAGGAGACGGTGCCCGAGCTTGCTGATTGTGCCTGCATCTTCGTCTTCTTCAACATCGTAGTGCGGTGCGACTCCCTGCGTATCGTAGACAGGAGAATTCCATTGCGCCTGTTGCCCAGCTTCAAGAAGTTTGTCGCTAAAGAGTGACATTCGGACGCCTCCTTACTCACCAATAGGCTTCACGCCTACCCAAGCATCAAAGTTGTAATCTGGGAGAAATGTATCACGCCATTCTGGCGACGTGTCGTTTGCAATGTGAGCGCACACATTGTACATCGCACGATCCGAGCTGTCGCTATCGCCACCATCATAGCCGTGATTCTTGTAAAAGTAGAACTGCGCCGCATAATCGAGACTGCGGAGAGAATCGAGATCGTCAGGACTTAATTTTTCTCTGACTTCATCGCTGTAAACATAATCGTGAAGCTCGCTCGGGTCGGCATTTCCTGTCTTGACGTCATTCAAAAGGTTCGTTGCCTTGTTGACGATTTCGTTTTGTCCTGCACTTAACTTCCCGCTACTTGACGAGCCTCCGCCGCTGCTGCTGCTTCCGCCGCCTCTGTTTGCACCTCTGATTTTAGCGGCTGCAAGTCCGTATTTTCCGTTCAAATCGGTTGTCTTAAATTTCCACTGCCCTTCAAGATTCGTTCTTGCAAGCTCACCTGCAATCTTCTTTTCGAGCTCGTCCATGTTGAACCCGTGCATCTGCGCGTTCTGCTCCATCTTGTTCTTGTTCTGGTCAGAGAGCAGCGTCCTCTGGTTGCCGAGCTTGTACTCGTCAATTGGCAGCCCGAACGCCTTGGCCGTGATACCCAGGAACGCCTGCGGGTCTTCGCCTGCCGCCCATTTCGTGAGAATCTGCATGCCGTAGGGCGTAATCGCGCCGTTCTGGATGCCGTAGGTGTAGAACGCCGACTGCATCCGCGCGTTGCGCTCCGCCTGGTAGTGCTCCGTGTGCGCCTGCGCGTAGCCTTCCGATTCCTTGCGGCTCATGCCGCTGTTGCGGGCACGGTTGTAAAGCTGCTGGTAATACTGCTCCGGTGCCATGTCGTTATCGATGACGGCGGCGTAAGCGCGCGCGTCGTTGTTCGCAAGCGCCTGCACCATCGCGTTCGTGTCGCTGTCGCCGCCGTAGTCGCCGAGGTCGAAACCGATGCTCGCGGCCTGCGAGCGAAGCTGCTCCGCCGCTTGATGCGCGAGCGCCATGCCCTGCTCGTTGCCTGCGGCCTTGGCATTGTCGTATGCCGCCTTGGCTTTTGAGAGCGCGTCTACAAGCTGCCGTTTCGCGCCCATAACGGTGTCAGGATGGGCGCGGCGAATGGCCGCGTCGTTTGCCGCGTACTGCGCTTCACGATACGGCAGGAGCGCGGCGTCCATCTGCGGCTTCACGACGCTGTCATAAAGCTGTGCGTCGAAAGCCCGCTGGGCTGGCGTGTCTGCCGCATAGGGGCCGAGCAATCCCTGCGCGAGATTCTGCGCCGTCTGCACGTCCTGTGCCTGCGTTGCGTTCGCCGTCGCAGCAACTGCTGCATTTCCTGCTTCTGCCGCAGCGTTCGGATTGCCTGTCGCCCGCGCTGTTGCCGTTGCCGCCGCTTCGCCTGCGGCTTCCGGCACATCCTGCGTCTGCGGGTCGGCTTGCGCCTGCTGGTCCGTCTGTGACATGGGAAGCGGCATGCCCGTGAGCTCCGCGAGCGCGTCCCGATTCTGCTGCGCGTAGTTCTCCTGCTGTACGCCGTTCATCGTCGCGACATCGGCGGCGGTCTTCCCGTCCATCGCGAAAAACGGCTGCCGGACGCTACCGAGCAAGCCGTTCAGGATGATTGGATTGTTGTTCATCGCCCTGCCTCCCCGTCAGATGGTCTTTCTCAGCGGCAAAGGAATGGCCGGAGCACCGTAACCACCGATGGCGCTCTGCAAGTCGCTGTATTTCTTCAACATGTCGCTGAAATTCGTCCCCGTCTTTTCTGCCGAATCCCAAGACTGCGGCTTTGCCGCCGTGCCTGCATCCGTCGGCGTCGTCGCCACGCTCGCCGAGAAGTAATTTCCAGACTGCGGCGAATAGCCCATCACCTGCTCGACGGCGCGTGCCTGATAAGTCGGCAGGGAGGGCGTCTGCGCCGCCGTGTCCGTCGTCGGCTGCGCCTGCTGCGTCTGCGGCTTGCCATTCAAAAGCTGCTGCCCGTAATACTGCGCGGGAGAGAGCCCGCCGTGATAGGCGTTCTTCTGGACGTATTCCTGCATCGTCGGGATGCCCATGTACTGCCGGAAATTTTCTTCGCGCTGGAGTCCTTCGCCCGTGAGTGGCGTGATATTCGCATTGGCACCGCGCCGACGCGCTTCTTCGTCCCGCGCGTTCTTGAAATGGTCGAACGAACCGCGCAAAAGTTTGCCGAGCGCGAACCCTAGCATGGTCTGCCCGTCGGCCCTGTTCGCCATCGCGAGCATCTGCACCATCTGATTGAACTTCTGCGCGTCCTGCTGCCTGCGGTCGGCGGTGACGTTGTTCGTTACGTATGGGTCGTTGAAATGTGATTCTGCCATTTGTCATCCCTCCTTCACGTCATTGGAAAATATCCGCCGATGGCTGATGCACCTTTGTTGAGCCAGTCAATCTTCGGCATGAGACTATTCGCCGCTGCCTGTGCCGCCGTACTCGTCCCAACCGCTGCGCCGCCCGCTTTGCCTGCGACTGCGTCCGCCGCTTTTCCAAGCGCTTTCCCGAGCCCGAAGCCGCCTGTCGCCATCGAGACGAGCCCGAGCATCTGCTGCTTTTTCTGTTCTTCCTGCGCCTGCTGTTGCTGTGCCTGCGCCTGCGTGCTCTGCATCGCCGCGTCGCGCTGTGCCGCAAGGTTGTTCTTTGCCGCCATCGCCTGCTGGAACGCGGCCTGCCCCTGCTGTGCCATCTGCCCCGCCGCCTGCGAGGCGTCCGTCATGCCGAGCAGTCCCTGCGTGGTGTTCTGCACCTGCGCGCCCTGCATCTGCCGCAAATATTCGTCCTCCGGCGAGTTGCCGAAGCTCAAAAATCCGTAATCATCGCCCATATCCTTCCGCCTCCTTTACAAAAGTCCGCCCATGAGCCCCGAGAGCAGCCCCCCGCCGCCGCTCGTGTGGCTCGTGCTCGTCGTCGTTCCCTTGCCTGCTGCCGCCGCGAGAGCGCTCGTCGTCGAGCCGTTGAGTCCGAGCGAGGCGTTCCAGAGATTGAGTGCCGGTTTCTGCGCCGCCTCCTGCGCGGACGCCGCCGTCGTGATCGGCTGCGTTGCCGAGTTGATGAGGTTGCCGTAGATGCCCGCGTTCGCGCTGTTCGCATTGAGCGTGTTCGCCATCTGCCGGTTCGCGAGCCCGCCGACGGTCTGGATGTTGTTCTGGTACTGCTGCGCGACCGTATCCGCCGCATTCTTCGAAATGTCGTTCATGGCCGTGCTCGTCACGGACGAATTGAGCACGCCGCGATTTGCGAGGTTGTTCAGCTGCGTGCCCATCGTGTTCTGGAGCGTGCTGCGGATCGCGTTCTGCATGTTCGTCTGATACTGCGACGGCAGGATGCCGTTCTGCAGCTGCCCGAGCGTCGCATTCGCCTTGTTCGCCGCCGCCGTGTTCGATGGCGCGAGATTCGCGAGGTTCTGCTGGTTCTGCGAAATGAGCTGCTGTGCCTGATCATTGAGCTTGTTAAAATCGACCTGCACGGAACCGATGGAGTTCTCAAGAATTTTTCGTGCTGTGTCATTGAGCCAGAGGCTGTTCGGCGCGATAGCGTTCGCGTAGTCTGCCTGCGACTTCTGGAGCTGGAGCTCGTATTCTGTCGGCGTGTACGTGCTGTTATTCGTGACCGTCGTGCCGCCTTTGAAGCGGCAATGGCGGAAATATTTCTTCCTCAGTCCGTCCTCCATGGGACGGAGGTAGTTGTCATACGATACCATGGTGCGCCTCCTTATCGCCGCTGAAGGATGGAAAGGGCGCTCTGCGTATTGTTGCCAGGAAGGATGCTCCCGCCGCCGCTGCCGCCCTGCGCCTGTTGCCCGTCCTGCTGCGCGGCCTGATGATTCTGCCCTTTCGTGCTGAGGCGGCTGAGCGTATCGAGACCCGCTGCCTCGTCGTCGCTCAGCCCGTAGGCCTGCCGGATGGCACCAAGCAGGCCGTCATAGCCCTGCGTGCGCTGGCCTGCGATGTCCGCCGCCATGCCCTGATCGGCCTTGTAGAGATTCTGGAAGACCGCGTTGCGCGCGGAATAGCTGTCTTGATTCGCCGCGTAATTGTCGAGCGACTTCTGAATGTCGCCTGGGATGCCTGTGTTAATCACGTCTTCACACCTCCCATGTGATGAAATACGCCTGCGTCCCGTCCTCATAGCGGAACGACGGTGAGCAGAGGCCCGTGCGGCCGTCCTTATCCTTGCAGAAATACCGCAAGAGCCCGCCGCCCGCGTCCTCCGTATGATCGATATGATAGCCAAAGAGTCGGATGTACGCGCGGATGCCGCGACGGATGCACCACGTCCCGCAGACGCGGATGCCCGCCGCACGCGCCGCCGCACTCACCTTCTCTTTCCAAAACCTGCCGTCGCCTGCGAGCTGGTTGATAATGAGGAACTTGCCACTCTGCCCGACTTCGCAAAAACCGTGCTCCGCGTCGTAGAACAGCTCAAACCGCTCGTCCCGTTTGTATGGCTCCGGCGTCTTCTTGTTGTAGAGTGCCACCCACTCTGCAAAGGATTTTCCCACCCTGCACACGTCCTTTCTTAGTGCAGCGACTTCTCGCCGTAGTTCTCGATGACCCACGTCTTCACGTCCTCGCGAAGGTCTTCTGGGACCTCTGCGAGCGTGCGGCGGCCGTTTGCCACGAGACGGCCATACAGACGGATTTTCAGTACGCGGATATTCGTTGCCATGATGTGTCCTCCTTATTTCTTCAGCGCGGCGACTTCTTCTTTGAGCGCCGCGAGTTCTGATTCGAGCGTTGCCACCGTTTCATCGGTCGACGCCTGCTGTTCCATGACCGTCGCCACGATGTCGCCCGTGTCCGAGACCGAGCTCGCGACGTCGGCGATGAGCTCGCCGTTGTCGAGCCCCGTGCTCTTGACGGTGCGCTGTTCCTTGCGTGCGTTGCGCTTGATGGCGCTGCCGTGATTCTTGATGAACATGTGCTTCCTCCTTTACTCGTCAAAGACGCAGATGAGCGTGTCGAGCGCGAGCGGACGCGCCACCCACTCATACGTGACTTTGACCTCAGCCCCTTCTGCGGCCGTGACCGTCAGATAGTCCGTGTTCTCCTTGTACCGCCACTTCGCGTCTGCGGGTGACACCTGGATTTTGCCAACGCGCGCGTGATGCGCGAGTTTGTAGCTCACGGCCTTGCCCGTGCCCGTGCCGAGCGTGACGTCCGTCTCCTTGCCTTCGAGCTGGATCATCGTGACGCGCACCGTGCCCACCGAGCCCGTGGGGCTGTCGCCCTTGGCCTCGTAGTCAAACTGCTCTGAGATGAGTGTGTCATCCTTGCGGTCGGGGTAGCTGTTGTCATACGTCATATCGACCCACTTCTCCGGCTCCCAGTCGTAGATGTAATCGACCGTGACCGTCTGCCCCGCGCCTGCCGTGTACGTCACCTGCCCGTCCGTCGGCGAGTAGGAATACGTGTCGCGCTCCTGCTCCGTGCCGTCGAAATACAAATGGAAGCCGTGCGAGGCGAGCTTCGCGAGGTTCGCGAGCTTCACCGTGTGCTGCACGCCGTCGCCCGTGCCGAGCATTTCATCCTTCACCGTCTTCGGCGGATTGCGCAGTGCGATCTGCGCCGTGATCTTCGTGTCCGGCACCGTGTGATGCTTCACGACGAGATGCGCACGTGCCATGACGTTGCCGAAGTCATACGTCTTCGTGATGCAGGCCGACGTGCCCTCCGTGAAGACCGCGACGTTGTCCGTGCGGCTGCGCACTTCGATGCTCGTCAGCGTCGCGAAGTCCGTGCCGACGTTCACGACGTTGAACGTCGCTCGGAACTTGATGGCCTTCGCCTTCGTCGCGTTCTCGCCGAGGTACGTCGTGTACTCCTGATACTCGCCCCAGTCGCCATTGTCATTCTGAATGGAGGCGTAGACCGTGACCGTGCCGCTGCCCGTCTCCTTCTTCGTCACAAGGATGTCGAGGATATCGACCGCCTGATTGCTGTTGAGCGTGATGGCCGGGTAGTCCTTCGTCTCCGTCAGTGAGAACGTGCCGGACTCGCCCTTGACCGTGACATGGTCGATCGTCGGCAGGTTGCCGTCGTCGTCTGACTCCATGGCCGCCGCGACGTCGATCGTCTTGCCCGTGAACGGCGTCATGCCGTCCTTCGGCACTGCATTGAGCTCCGCCGCCGTGTTGCCCTCCGTCATGACGGACGCCGCCGTGAGACTCTGTGTCGCGACGTCCGCCCACGCTTTCGCGCCTGCGTCGTACTTCTGCCAGTTGCCGCCGCTCTTTTTCACGACGTAGCGCGTCGCCGTGCCGTCGGGGCACGTCTCTTTCACTTCAAAGCCCGTCAGCGTCGGGATGTCCGACGTCGTGACGCGGTTCGCCGCCGTCGTCGTCATGAGCGCCTGTTTTGTTGCCATAAATCTTCCCCCTTCATGTGGAATGATGTCTTGCCAGATGAATCGAGCCGAGCACCGACCGCAGCGTATCGTAGCTGTCCGCATGGCACGCATAGCCGCGGAACGATGCCACGCGCCGCGTCACGTCCGGCACGTCCACGCGCCATTCCGCATAGAGCCTTTCATACCGTCGGAACCGCCGCCGCGCGGCCGTGACGTTGCGCTTGCGCATTTTGATATGCGTGACGTAGGTGCGGTAGCCTGCGAAATCCACGCCTTGCTTCGCTGGCGCGAGCCGCGTGCGGTCGTTGAGATGCAGATGCAGACGCGCGAGGAATGGCTCGATGCGTCCGAGCATATCCAGCAGATACGGTTTCTCGCCGAACAGGATGAAGTCGTCCATGTATCTCACATACTGCTTGCAGCCGAGTTCGTCCTTGAGGAAGTGGTCGAGTTCGTTGAGATAGAGGTTTGCAAAGAGCTGACTCGTCATCGCGCCGATGGGAATGCCTTCGCCCGTCTCGTCGCTATGGTAGCTGTCGATGAGCGTATCGAGCAGGCCGAGCACGCGCCGGTCACGGATCGTGCGCCGCAGGAGCCGTTTCAGCGTCGCGTGATGGACGCTCTCGTAGTAGTGATGCACGTCGCATTGCAGATAGTACGCATGCGTCTCGCGCAGGTACGCTTGCACGCGCTTCACCGCGCGATGCGTGCCCTTGCCCGGCGTGATGGCGTAGCTGTCGAAGATGAACTTGTTTTCAAACAGCGGCATCAGCACATTGCAGATGGCGTGATGCACCACGCGGTCGTGAAACGTCGGTGCGCGGATGATGCGGCTCTTGACCTCTGTCTTTGCGAGGAACGTGTGATACGGCTCCGGCCGCCACGTCCCCGCCGCCAGCCGCTCGTGCAGGTCATGCAGGAACGCTTCGCGTTCATACGTCGCCGCGAGCACGTCCGGCTTCTTGCGCCTGCCGCGCTGCGCCTTGTGAAAGGCGTCATAGAGATTGTCGATGCTGACGATCTGATCGAATAAATGGTTATAGGTCTTTGGCATAATGCTTCTTTCCTCGGCGCCACGTTATGGTTTCCCGTACTGGCCGCGCCGCGTCGTTCGTCCATTCTCCGCGCTGCACGCACGGAAGGACAAGGACTTCAATTCTAACTCAGGTACTGGATGGGCGACCGTAGCACGCCCAACTTCTGACCGTATTTCGTGAATCGCGAGACGGAACCGCAACGGCCCGTTGTTGTTGTTGTTGTTGTTGTTGTTGTTGTTGCCCCAGACAGCCGAAGGCGAGCCATAGCCGGAACTGCTGTCGTACGTCTGAGCCCTTGCCCTGTGAAATACTTATTTCGCTTTCTTCGCTACGAGCTTCGAAAGCCAGCTTCCCATGATCGCGCCGACTTCGTTGACGCTGTTCATCCACGTATCGAGCCGATGCGTGCTGATGTAGCCGCGCCGATACGACAGGCGGATGAGCGTGCGCAGGTACTCCAGCTCGATGTCGAGGTCTTCCAGCGTCGTCTTCTTGTAGTACCGCTTGCCCGCGCGGATGATGAGGTGCAGGATGGCCTTCACCGCGCCGCGGATGTCCGCGCACAACTGGAAACGCTGGTGCTTCTCGTAGTTCGAGTGCATGAGAGCCGTCTCCGTGTAGTCGGCGAGGTCTTCTGCTTTCTGCAAAATCAAAAACTGCGTGATGTCTTTCTTCATGGCTCGTACTTCCTTTCTAAAGCCATCGCGCACTCTCGTGCGCTCTGGCAAGATACATGTTTACAGGTTTCAAGCAACAAAATGTGCGAGACGGAACCGCAACGGCCCGCGGTCGTAGTAGCCGTAGTAGCCCCAGACAGCCGAAGGCGAGCCATAGCCGGAATTGCTGCCGTCCGTCTCCTGTGAGATTGCAAACATCCCGTGGGCGTCGGCAGGGTCTTGCGTATACGGTCCGCGATAGCCTGTGAAGTAGCCCGTCTCCGTCACGCCATTGCGTGCGAGTCTCTGCCAGTCCGAGCAGGAGCCGTCGGTCTCGGTACTCGTGACGGCGTCTGCCACGAACACATCTCCGAGGTCGAAGTTGCTGCCCTTCGTCATGGCAAAACTCGTTGGCCAGCCATTGCCCGGGCACTTGAGTCCCGTATTGATGAGCATGGCGCTGCCGCTGCTGTCATAGAGATACATCTTGTCGCCGATATTGCCGAGGCCGGGGAGCCACGTCGGCGACTGTGGATTGCCTGCGGGCTGGTGGATGCCGCGATAGACGTAGTCCGTGCCGTCCTCCTGGAATGCAAAGCCCGTCGTGCCGTACTCGAACAGCATGAGGCGCGCCAAGAGATGCTGGCAGTAGATATCCCAGCAATGCCAGCCCTGCTGCTCGTCCGTGCCGCCGTCCACGTTGCGCTTCTGGCACGCGTCGATGGCCGTCTTGCGGTTGACCTGCTGCCAGTACGACGTCGTCTGCACGCTCGCTGGCTTCGTGTTGTCCTTTGCGTCCTTCGACGCCTCATAGCACGAGAGATCGAGCGCCGAGCACGTCTTGCCCGCATTCATGAACGCCGGGTGCACATGATAGCCCTCCTGCTTCTCCTTGCTCATGAAGTAAGCAGGCCGCCCCTTGTACGTGCCGCTCTCCAGCACGACATTCTTCACGTAGATGCGCGGGATGCGCACCATCTTCTGCCCGTCCACTTCGACTTCATGGATGTCGCAGTACGGCCAGAGCGTTGTAAAATCAATCGCCATTTCTTTCCTTCCCTCCTCACGTCAAATCCGAATCCTTCAGGTCTTCGCCCTCACTGTTGACGCGCACCCACGTGCCCGAGCTGTCGCCCGGCACCGCGAGCACGATGCCATAGCCAGCGATGCCGACGACGAGCTTGCCGTCCTGCACATGGCCGCCCGTGATCTCAAACGACGTCGGGTCGCCGAAGTCGATGACCTTCTGCAGCGCCTGCGTCGTATTCGACCCTGCGAACGTCTCCGGCTCGTCCATCGCCGTATGGTACGCCGTGTTGCCGCCGCCATACGCAAGGCCGTTCAGGATGGCGACCGTCGAGCGGTAGAGCTTCGCGCGCTTGCTGTGGTACTGATTTTTCACGGGCTCCATGAGGATGACGCGGTTGATGTCGTCCGATACATTGATGGACTTTATCTGCACTTCCTCCGTCATTTCGCCGTCCGTCAACTGGTAGTAGTCGCCGATCATGAGGTCGCTACTGTCATCGACGTCGATCGAGTTGTCGCCCGACACGACCGATGTCACCTTCGCGACCGTCGTATCGATCTCTGCCGCCTGCCCGTCGAAATTCTCCACGACCATCGCGTCGTAGCCATCCGGGCTGATGCCCGCCGCGATGACGGCCGCGTACAGCGTGCCGACCAGGCGTTCCAAGTGATTCGTGACGGAATCCGCCGTCTTTTTCAGCACGGGCGTCAGGTTGATGTCCACCGTGCGCGCACCGTTATAGTCGCCGAGGATGCGGCTGTTGTCGCGCAAAATGAACGACTTCGCCGCCCCCGAGATCGCGCCGCGCGGCTCGTTGACGAACGTGCCCGTCGCCAGATGGTACGCGAGGATTTCCCCGTCCGCGATGTCCTGCACGGTGACCTTCACGCCGCCGATGTCCGACGCGTTGCCCGTCACATTCGCGTGGATCGTGCCGTCCTGTGCGACGCGCACGACCTTGCCCGCCGCGCCGTCCTCCGTCACGTCCGCCGCGCCGACAAAATCTTTCGGGCAGTTGACGAACACCTCTTTGTCCGCGTCATACGCCAGCACGTCGCCGCCCGCGAGGCTCGCGATCTCGATTGGCTTGCCGAGCATCTTGTCCGCGCTGCCCGCGATATCGACGTGCGCCTTGCCGTCCGAGTTCACGCGCACGAGCTTTCCCTTCTCGCCCGTATACGTCGCGTCGTCCTCCGTGAAGATGTCCTTTGGCGCATTGACGAACGCGCTTTCCAGGCTGTCCCACATCAGCACGTCCTTATCGTGGAGCGCCGTCACCTTGATTTCCTTGCCGAGCATGTGGTCTGCACTGCCCGTGATGTCGATGTCGCCCTTTCCCGTTTCGGGATCGAGGCGCAAGACCTTGTTTGCGCCGCTCGTCGCCGCTTCTTCGCGCAGGAGGAACTTCCCGTCCACATGCAGCATGTCGCCAAAATCCAGCGACAGCAGCACATGCCAGTCCGAACCCTCCCAGACGTAGAGCTTTCGCTTGTCGATGGCGAAAAACAAATCATTCGTCTTGCAGCCTTCCGTCGGCTTGTTCGCCTCGTTGCCCGCGTATAAGCGCTTCATGCCGCCGCCATTTTCGACTGCGCCGATGTCACCCGGCTGGATGCCGAAAAACTCCGCGACCGCACCGAGCCGCAGCCACTTCTTGTCTGCGCCGTCGCGCATATAGATCGTGTCCGTCGTCGTATCAATGCGCAACTCATACGGCGACGTGTCACTCTCGTCGAGCCCCGCCTTTGCCCCGTGCCGACGGAGCGCGTTCAGATGCTCGAAGATTTCTTCAAACGTCGCTATGCTTTTCTGTGCGAACCTGTCCACGTCGTCGCCATTCGGCGAGTAGTCAATGGGGCTCGTCACCTTCCAATCTGCCATACATCACACCTCCGCGATGTCCATCACAATACTGTTGAGCGAAAAGCCGCCCATGCCGCCCGTCCCCTTCACGTCGAGTGCCTTGCTGCGGAAGACGTTCCGCCGCTCACGGATGAACGTGTGGCGCGAAAACAGCTTCTGCGTGTTGCCGTAGATGAGCGCCGGATTGTCATACACCACGTCGCCCTTCACATACACGCCCTTCAGCCGTCCTGCGAGCATCACCTTCGCGCGGTTCTTGAAAATCGGCGAGCGGTTGTGCCAGATCTTCGTCAGCCGCGCGGGGATGGGCAAGCCGACGATGACCGCGCCGACCGACACCTGCCCGTAATAGAGCGTCGTCTCATACGGCACGATCGACACCTGCACGCGCTTCAAAAGGTAATCATGCTGCGACACGAGCCGCTGCGCGACGAACCGCCACGAGAGCGGCCGTCCTGCGTCGTAGAATGTCGATTCGTCGAGCTTCGCGATGCCGCCCTTGCGGACAACAAGGACGTTCTCCCCGATGGAAAGAACGTCCAAAATGTCCGTATTGAACTGCCGCTTGAACCACGCATTGAGCGTCGTGTCAAAAACGAGCACCGTCCCGCCCGTGCCGAACAGCCACACCTGCGACAGCGCAGGCACATAGCGCACGAGCGCATCCTTCGGCAGCTTCGCGAGCTCCCGCGCCACGAGCGTCGCGACATTCTGCGACTTCATATCGCCGTAATCCTGTGTGGTCTGGACGGCCTGCAATTCCGTGCCGCCGAAAATCAGCACATTGTCCGCAATCGAACAGAACGACAAGCGCCCGCCGCACTCGATGTTGCGCGACACCTCCGCAATCTGCCAGTCAGGAAACTCCCCCGACAGCCGATACACGCGCCGGTTGTCCTTGATGAGCAGGATGTCGGATGAAAGGTTGCACATGCCAACGAATTTGCCGCCGTCCTTGTAGCCTGCCTCAATCCACTTGGACGAAGAAGCATCGTTCGTGTCCTCTTTCCAATTCGCCGCGTCGCCCACGCCCGAATAACGCACATTCGCGTCATCCGTGATGAGCACGCGGCCCGCGCGGATGTACACGCTCTTCGCGTTCGTCGGCGTGTCGAGCGTCACGAGCGTCTTGCCATTGTAATACTGGAGCTTGCCGCCCGACGCGAGCAGCAGCCCGTCCTCCCATGCCGCGCAGACGGGATACAGCTCGCCCGTGAGCTTTCCGAGGCTGTCCCCGAGCGCCGCGCCGTCGAGTGCCGTCGCGTGCACCGTCCTGTCCTCCAGCACGACGAGCAGGACGTGATTGATGCCGTCATACGCCGCCGCAAAGACGTTCTCTGCCGTGAGTAGCGCCGTCGTCCCCGCGACCGTCTTCAGGCATCCCGTCGAATGATCGACCTCCATATTGCAGACGTCGGCCAGCTGGTTTTCCGCGATGCCCTCGACCGTCGATGTCGTATTGAGCCCGCCCGAAAAATCCCGCCGCACGACCGGCTGCTGGTTCTGATGCTTGGAAGAGAGAAGCATTTAGTAGTCCCTCCTCCCATAGCCGCGCACGCAGCAATTCCCGCGGTCATCCCAATAGCCGACCGTATCCACGCCCGGCGGCAGCGGCCGCAGAAGCGACTGAATCTGCCCGTAGATGTTCGCCATGATCTGCTGCTCCTGCGACATGTCAAACTCATTTCCCACCGACAGCCGCGTCGCCGCGTACTCGATGAGGAAATCGTCGAACTCCGTCCCGAGCGGCGACACATCCGAAAGCGTCACCTCGTCGATGTCGTCCACATAGAGCACCGTGTACGCCGTCACATGCTCCGGCACCGGCCAGAGACGAATCTCTGCCATGCCCGCCCGATAAAACGAGCACGGCTCTCCCGTCTCGCTGAAATCGCGGATACGCATGACGTTCGAGCTGTGGAGCTCATGCTCGCGGTAGACCGTCGTCTCCGTCCGGGAACAAATCTTCGTGTGGTTGTGCCAAATCTTGTCGTAGTTGTGCCAAATCTTGTCCGAATGGTACGAGATGATCGTCTCCTGCACCTCGCCGCCCGCCGTCACGCGGATGAGAGCCGTCGGCGCGCGTGCGAATGCCACGCGATACTCCCCCGGCTGGAGCTCCCCGTGCATCGTCTGCATGAGGAGTTCCGGCTGGAAATCCGCGATAGCGCGGCGGATGAAGCGCAGCCCGCAGTTGATCGCGTCCACAATCTCGTCGTCATCATACGTGATTGCGTCCGTATCATGCAGCCGCGTGCGAATGTGCTTCAATGCCGTTGCTATCTGGGGGAACGCGGATGAGGGACGGTCGTCCAGATGGCCGCAGATGTTTCGTCCGACCGAGGAAACAAGGCCGCAGGCGTAGCATCGCTACGTCAAGGCCTTGCTGACGAAGGGCGGGCGGAACAGATGCCGCCAGATGGGCGGGCGGGCCTCGTCCGCGCTCCCCCGCATAGAATCACCTCAGAAGGTCAGTCATCGACAGAGGACGTGAGCACGCCCTTCATCCGCACGAGTGCCTGCCGTTTCAGCCGCACGACCTTTGACTGCGACAAACCGAGCAGTTCTGCCGCCTCGTACGTCGTGCGCCCTTCCTCGTAAAGCAGATGAACCACGCGCCGCTCCTCGTCCGTGAGCGCCGAAAGCAGCTGCGCGACCGTCAGCCGCGCCTCGCTTGCGCCAAAGGCATCGTCGTCCGCCACACGCTCGCACGCCTCCGCCGTCTCCGGCACGCACTCGCGTCCCCAGCGTGCCGACGCCTTGCGGAAAAGATGCGACACCGCGCCATACACGCGCACCTTCGCGAACGCCGCGAACGGCACGCCGCGCTCTGCGTCAAATGCCAGCACCGAGCGCACGAGCTCCTCCATTGCAGCAGCCGTCGCATCCTCCGCGATGCTCCGCGCGTAGCGCTGGCCGCCCGCCGCCCGCGCCAGCGGCAGATACTGGAGAGCCATCCGCTCCATCGCCGCGCCGTCACCCGCTTGCGCCCGCGCAATCAGCTGCCGCTCCTCCGTCTGCGAAAGCTGCGTCCGTGCCACTTCGTTTCCTTCCATATATATCCTCCTTTGCAAACATCTGCCGCCGTGACTTAAAACGCCATCCCGCGGCATGTATCTGAGTGGAAGGAGGTGATAACCATGGCACTCGTAAAAGACAACCAGGCCACGAAGCTCGTCCTCTTCGTCGAAACGGGCACTGCTGGCGATGGCGGCCCGCTCACGAAGCAGTATTCGTTCTCGACGGTGAATCCCGCTATCACGGACGCTGACCTCTACGACATCTGCGGCAAGCTCGCCACGCTCCAGACGCACGATCTCGTCAAAATCAGTCGCGTCGATTCTGCCAACCTCGTGGACGAGGTCTGACGCCCCCCTCGCCCGCAACGCGCAGAAAACAAGCTGAATCCCCAAAGAAAGGAGGTATCCGCACATGGCAAAAACGCTGAAGATTGTCTTCAATCTGAAGAACAAGAAGACGGCGACCTACTCCATCCCCGACCCGAAGGACGGCCTCACGAAAGCCGCCGTCCAGACGGCGACGGACGCGATGATTGCAAAAGACTTCATCCGCTCGCGCGGCTTCGGTGCCGTGGACGTCAAGGACGCCTACATCCAGCAGGAAGACCGCATCGAACTCGCCTAATCGCTTGAGTTCTTCACCCCCGCTTTCAAACAGCCGCCGCAGGCTTACGCTCTCCTGCGGCGGCTGTTTTTGTGCATGAAAAAAGGACACTGCCGTTTGGCAATGTCCCAATATTCTTTTGTGCTACGTCTTCAGTAAGACAGATTCGATTCCTTCGCGATGCGCATGACCTCGTCGATTGTCGTCTCGTTGTCCGAGGCGATGTCTGCATATGCCACGCGCCGCTTCAGCTGATTGCGGATTGTGCGGAGCGTCTTTTCAGCGATGCCTTCCGCTCTGCCTTCTGCATTTGCTTTTTCAATCTCCGGCCCATAGACCTTTTTGGCATACTCTTCGATCACCTTGCACATTGTCATCACCCCATGTTCATCTGATTTGAAAAACGCCGCCCGCTCAGCGAGCATCCCTGAATGCATCTTCGACGGCTCCGTGCAGAAGAAGTCCTGCATGAGCCGCCCAAGCGGCGTGTCGTCTTGGAACGCGCCATTGACGTAAAGAATATCGGCGTCATCCTCGAAGCGCTTGCCGTCAAGCTCGCGAATCGTCCGCTCCACATGATAGAGCGGCTTCCCGCCCTTCAAGACGTCATGCTCCGTGATGAAGATGACGACGACCTTCGGCAAGCCTTTCCATTCCTCGCCCTTCTCCACATGCATCGTGTCCATCATGCTCGCGTTAAACCGCGCCCGATGCGGGTCGGCGCCGCCATCCGAGCGCTGCACCTCGATGTCGTACGCCGTGCCGTCCGCGTCCGTTGCAAAAACATCAAACCGCACCGCACGCCCGTAAAGGTTCGGCACATCCTCCTGCGTCTGCATCTCACGCACGACAAGCTGCGGCCGATCTAAGATGATGCGCAGGATGTACTCCATGCCCTCCACATTGTCCGCGAGGCACGCATGAAAGAACGTGTCGTCAATCAGCCGGAGCGCCGCAATCACGTCCAAAAGCTCCTTGCGATGTTCGTGTGTCATCGGATCGATGCGCCTCCCTTCTCTTGGTTCTTATTTTACAGGAATATGGAACTGGATTCAAGCATCGACTCCAATCGAATCAGGCGGAATAAATCACTCAAAAAAGATAGAAAGTTCAAAGGCTTTGTCTTCCTTATTAAATTCGTGAACCATTACCATATTTCTATGTTTCGATTGATTATATACTTTTGTCTTGAATGGCTGTTCAAGGTTTTTGTATGACTTTCCTGCGATGTCCACTATCTTGTTTACGATGGATGCATTCTCATCAGAGGGAACCCCCAAGGCATTACACGATAAATATGCAGCAGCACCTACATATGCGGCACGGTTGTATATTGTCTTTTTATCCTCATTTGGATATATCATATACGAAAATGCAACACCCGCAACCTCGCCAGTCTTGTATTCAACGATATACATGATAACACTACTCGGAAGGATCGTAAACGCGACGTTCTTCTGTTCGGTAGTTTGCAACGAGTAAATTTTCAAATCCGAAAAATTTATGGTAGTAGATGGAGATTGCTTCTGCTTATCCGCGTACCAGTCAACGTATCTGTTATACATAGATACGAATTGATCTGTTTTCAGATAGGCTGTCTCCGCATTTCCCACCGTTGGAAAATTGAATAATTCCGCAAAGAGTACTACGAGAATCAAAATCGTTTTTCTCCAACGCATAGAAAAGCCCTCCATCTTCTTTTACATTCTTAAAAAATTCCTCTGCCTCCGGAATTTACGAAAGCATATGGCCATACCGTGTTGTACTCACCCTCTCCGATCGAACCATTTGCTACTTCAAAATAGCCACTCGGGACATCTTCTATGAAAATGATATTATCGTCATCATCATAGAAGGTCGTTTCAATGATGTTTGAGGATACCGTCGATTTCCCCATAAAGATTCTTTGATATGACTTTATTAATGACTCTGAATATCTAAAATTTGAAAAGTCAACATCATACCCTTGCTTTTTTGCCATCCAGTATAGCCGTTGAATCTTGTGATTCCGTTCTTCACTATCAATATACGTCCAGCGATCCGAAAAAGTAATGATATTATTTGCCATGGTTGGATTCGACACATCTACTTCGATGGTCGCGCAGTCTGTCGAAGTCACCCATTTCCAGTCTGCGGCTTTCGCATCCCTCATCGGCGCGAAAAACGCAATCCCGATCAACAACACAAGACACGCTATCAGCCTTTTCATTTGCATCGCGCTCCCCATCATCCTCGCTCTCCCCTCAATTGGGATCACAGATTGTTTCACATGCTGACTCCTGCGTGCTATAATGATACGCAAAAGCGCATCGGAACAGGAGTGATTACCCATGGACATCTTTGACAACATCGGCAAAATCTTCGGCGTGAGCAGCGAACCTGTCATTGCAGTTCTGCTGATTTCCGCTTTTCTCCTATATTGTGTATACTCCAACGCTGACGAACTCAGCCCAAAAAGCATCAAGAAACTCATCATCGTCATGGTCGCAGCCGTCCTCGCTGTTGGCGCTGTCGGCTACAACCAGTACATGCTCCGTCTGCAAACCCTCGACAAAGTTGCCGAGTTGCAAAAGAAACTCGCAGCCAACAATACGCCCATCGTAGTCACGCGGGAAGCACCTGCCAGCAGCTCGAAAACGCCGCTCGACAAATATCTCGATGAACAGGCGGACGATAGCGACGATGAAGATGATGACGACCTCGACCGTCTGTTTCAAGACGACGACGCCATGACGTCATCTCATCCTTCCTTCGATGATGATTTCACCGTGGACGATTCCGACCTCTCCCTCGACGCGCCGTCTTCCTTTTCCTATGACGATATTCCAAGCAACACGGGTGACACCTACGTCCGACCGTACGTCCGGAAAGACGGTACTTTCGTTGAAGGCCACTTTCGCACGCGCCCAGACGCAACGCCCTACAATAACTATAGCTATGACGGAAACGTAAACCCATACACGGGGAAGGTCGGGCATCACAAATACTGAAGCACATAGCAACAATTTCTATAAAGCGACCTTTGCCCATTCCAGCAAAAAGTTGCTTTTTTCTCTCAGAGAGTTTATATCGGGACTATGAATTAGTTGAGTTCATCATAGAATGCATCGTATGCATCCGCAAACTCTTCTAGCTCATCGTCTGTAGGTGTATAAGTGAAATACGTTCCGTCATCCAATGGCACCGTAAAATACACCGCTTTCTTGTTTACAATCGCCATGCGGATATTGTAGCCAACATTCAGTGGAACATCGGCACCTTTTGTGCAATATGCGTTTTTATCTTTTGCTTCATACGTCTTATTCCGAAGACCATACGTTATCTTTCCAATATGCAATACAATAGGATCCTTTTTTGACATCCGCATGATATAGGCAGGGGTATAGAAATATACCGCATGGGAGTGTAAAATAGTTTGTGTAAAAGGCCTTTACAAGTCAACGTCGATTCTGACATACTAACAGAATCACTCGCAACCGCAAAGGATGAACATAATGGCAAAACGCGAACTCACCCCTGAACAGCAACTGGCGCAACAAA
>JALEZZ010000082.1 GCA_022773585.1 Selenomonas sp.
GATGGGCGTGTGAGATATACGATTGCATCTTACGCGGGCATCGAAGGGTCTGCGAAGCCCGCATAAGCTACAATCATGCATTCCATATGACGTGCTTGTGAGACTCCCTCCGCCCTTCGGGCACCTCCCTCTGAGAGGGAGGCTTTCAAATTCGATGTGTTCCTGCTTAACTTAATGACATTGTCACAGAGGGAGGGGGACCGCGAAGCGGTGGTGGGAGTAGTAGGATGCAATAGCCGAACTGTTCGCTCGTTACAACTAAAGTCCTTTAGCTACAACGAGCGAACGGTTCGGCTTCAGCATCTTACTACTCCTTCAGTCGGCTGCGCCGACAGCTCCCTCACAGAGGGAGCCAGGCATAGCCCCGCTAATTTTTCTTCAGAAGAATGCCTCGACAATGCCATAGGAGAGCAGAACCAGCACGACGGAGCAGAGACCGGCGCTCATGAGCGGCTTCGCGCCTTTCTTCGCGACAACGGAGAAGTTCACATTGAGCCCGAGGGCAGCCATCGCCATGCCGAGGAGGAGGTAGGCAATGGTGACGAGCGTGCTGGTATAATCTGCGATGGCGGGCACAAAGGAACCGACCGCGCTCGCGAGCAGGAAGCCGCCCATGAACCACGGAATCGGGACGTTCTGGAAATGCGAGAGGAAGCCGCCTTTCGCCGTGCTGCCCGTGCCGCCGAGTTCGACATCGACGCCGTCCGCACCCGCGAGGATGGCGTCTTTTTGGAGGGCCGCACTGCGATGTGCCTCGATGACGCCGACGAGGATGGCGACGGGCGCGAGCAGCAGGACGCGCGAAAGCTTTGCGATGATGGCGGCATCCGTGCCGACCGCGCCAGCCGCACCGCCCGCTGCGACAGCATGGGCGATCTCATGCAGGCTCAGGCCCGCGAGCGCGCCGAACTGCGCCTCGCTGAAGCCGAGCACGGGCTGGAGTGCGACGAGCACGAGCGTGAAAATCGTGCCGAGAATGGCGACGCACGCGACGGCGAGCACGGAATCATCGACTTTCGCCTTTGCCGCGCCCGAGACGCCCATGACGGCCGCCGCGCCACAGATGGACGAGCCGCAGGCCGTGAGCAGTGCGAGCGTGTGCTCGACGCCGAAGAATTTGCGCGCGACGACATAGTTCAGCGAGACCATGACCGTCACGAGGAAGATGGCCGCAAACAAGCTCTTGATGCCGGCGCCCATCAGCAGCACGAGGTTCAGCTTGAAGCCGAGCAGGATGATGCCTGCGCGCAAAAATTTGTTCGCGATAAACGGCGTCGATGCCCGCGCCGCATCGCGCAGGCCGCGCGCGCCCTGGAGCGCCATGCCGAGTAGCAGCGCGAGCACGAGGGCACCGATAAGCGAGAGCCCCGGCAGCTGCGCGAGCTGCTGGCCCGCAAGCGAGCACGCAAGCGTCACGAGCAGTCCGGCAGCTGCCAGGCGGGAGTTGGAAAGAGAATGAAGAATCTTCATGGATGAATGCCTCCTGTATATCTGAAATGACTGCGGTGCCAGTCCCAGCAATGTCCGCAGATGTCGTTCTGGCTTCCAGTATACGGGAGGAAGTTCCATCTGTAAAATACGTGGTTTTGATAAAATTCATAGGCATTCGCCTATATATAAGGGCAAAAGGAAGACCGCCATGCAATCCACTGCATGGCAGCCTCCCCGATGTCGTTACGCCTGCATCAGCGCATTGAGCCCCAATGCTGCCGCGCTCGCCGTGCTGCCGACATAGCTCGACGCCAGCATCTGCGCCTGCGTATCCTTCGCGTTTGCCGCGCCCGATTCCGACTGCACGGACAGGACGCTCGGATTTTCCTGCGCGTCCGCTGCATGCGTCTTCGTCTGCGAGACAATCTTGTTGCCTTCCCAGACCGTGATGAGAACAGAGCCGTCCGACAGGACTTCCGTGACTGTCCGCGTCTTCGTGTCATCGCTGCTGCCCGAACCACCCGAGCCGCCCGAGACATTTCCCATCTTCATCTTCTCGAGCAGATTCGAGAACTCGTCATCCGTGCTCGTATCGTTCTTCATCTGCGTCAGCGGGTTCACGGCCCAGACCGTCTTCGACTGTTCGCGGATTTCATCAATCGTGCTCATACAATCGCTCCTTTCCACATATTTCCTTTGTCCTCTATATCGACGAAATCTGCGAAAACTTAAGCAGTTTCGCGAAAAAAATACACATTTCATCAAAATCCAACAAAACCCGCATATCTTGCAACCACCATCGGCTGTAGTATAATGAAATGGTTGGAAAAGAACATGCAAACACACAACGGAGGAACGATTTTGAAAACACGCCATATTCTTTCGCTCGCAGCTGCCTGCACCAGCTTCCTGCTGCCCCTGGCGACGCCTGCCGCATCTGCCGCCGCTGCCGCCGAAATCGCCGAGCGCCCGATTGCCGGCAACGTCACGATTGCACGGCCGGATTTCGGGGCGGAGCTCTCAGGCGAGCTCAATAAGAAGGCCATCGAAGGCGTAACGTGGCGGCTGACGCCTGCGTATGACGAGCTGCTGCTGCCCGAGGACGCCGCGCCAGAGACCGTCACGATCTTCGGCGCAGCCGAGGCGACGCAGGAGCAGATGGCCGCCTACATCACGCGGCGCAATCCGAGCCCGAAGCTCAATTGCACCGTCGCCGACATCGTGCGCTATTACTATGAAGAAGCCAGCCGCGAGGGCATCCGGCCCGACATCGCGCTCTGCCAGGCGCTCAAAGAAACGGGCTTCTTTGCCTATGGCGGCGACGTCGTGCCGAGCCAGAACAATTTCTGCGGCCTCGGCACGACCGGCGGCGGCGTGCGCGGCGCATCGTTCCAGACGCCGCAGCTCGGCGTGCGCGCGCACATCCAGCACCTGCTTGCCTATACTTCGAAAGAGCGCCCGCACGCGGCCATCGTCGATCCGCGCTACTCGCTGATTGTACAGAACCGTCCCGACATCCACGGCAGCGTCACGCGCTGGACGGGGCTCAACGGCATCTGGGCCGTGCCGGGCAAAACGTACGGGCAGGACATCCTGCGCCTCTGGGCCGCTGCGAAAGCGCCAGATGCCAGCGACACCGCGCTCGCGGCCGCCGAAAAGAAAGTCCGCCAGGCGCCCGACGAGCCGGCCGGCTACCTCTATCGCGGCATCGTCGCGGAAAAGCGCGGCGACCTCGCGCAGGCGCAAAGCGATTTCGAGACAGCCATCCGCCTCTCGGGTGCCACGCAGGGCGCGTTGCAAGACGGCGCGCCGCTCGACTATGACGGCAGTGCATCGTCGGGCCGCGCCGCTGATGCCGCCGCCCGCTACGACCTCGCCATCGTGCTGACGCGCACGGGTGACAAAAAGGCGGCGAAGAAGGCCTATGACGACCTCCTCGCCGCGCATCCGAATTTCTCTGCCGCCGCCTGGTACAACCGCGGCCTGCTCCAGCTTGAAAGCAAGAAGCAGAAAGACGCCATCGCGGATTTCGACCGCGCGCTCGCGCAGAACCCGCAGAACGCGCCCGCGCAGAACGCCCGCGCCGTCGCCAAAATCCAGCAGAAAGACTACAAAGCGGCCTGGCAGGACCTCGAACGCGCCGCCCAGATCAACAACGCCGACTTCGACGTGCTCGCAAACCAGGTCGTGTTCGCAGCATGCGTGAAGCCGGCGCCGGAAAAATCGAAGAAAAAGTAATCACTCGGGATAGAAGGTCAGCCCTTCGCCCGAAAGCCCGCCCCGGACCGCTTCCATGAAGCTCGGCCCGGGGTCGCTTTTTATGAACACCATCGTTGACGGCAAATATCGCTCGGAGCTATAATGTTTTTATCTGGGGATTCTGCCCCGCGCGAACTTCCATCGTATGGCCTGTCAAGCATAGCGCATGCACCCGCTTCTCAATTTCCTGACGTTGCATCCCTCAACAATCTGTCACGAAAGCGAGGTGATGCGTATGCAAGACTGCTGCACAAGCGTCCTGTGCGCCGCTGCCCTCTTAGTTCTTTCCTTCGGGATTTTCGCACTCTGCATCGCAGGGGCGCGGTATCTTGAGCGTGCAAAAGCACCAGATGCAATCGACCTTGGGCTTCGGCTTTCCGTGCCGGGCAAGTCGTTCTGGCTTGGCCTCCAAGGCTCGAAAGAAAAAACGGACAGCAAAAAAGGCCACCCCGTCTCCCAAGACAATGGCCTTTTAGCTAAACACTAAATGCGTTATTGCTTTGGCGAGCCTGCGATGCGGTTCGCTCTTTTTCTATCGTCATTATACATCTTTGTGCACGCAACGTCAATGAAGAGCAACTCTCCCTTTGAAAGAAACAAATGGCTACCCAGATTAATAACGCCGACTTCGACGTGCTCGCGAATCAGATCGTGTTCGCAGCGTGCGTGAAGCCGGCGCAGGAAAAATCGAAAAAATAATCACTCGGGATAGAAGGTCAGACCTTCGCCCGAAAGCTGGCCCCGTACCGCGCCCATGAAGCTCGGCCCGGGGTCACTTTTTATGGAATGGTAGCCCTCGACCTGCTCGATATAGAGGCCGCTCGCGCGGGCCGCCGTCTGCTGGTAATGGCCGAAGACGTACTGGATCGTCGGATATTTCTCATGCAGGGCGCGGATCAGGCGGACGTTCGCCGTCACCTGCGCATCCGTGAGGTCTTCTGCGCCGCCCTCGCCGCCGACGTTTTCCACGCCGATGGCGCACCAGTTGTAGCCGATGACATGACGAGCGAGCGTCGTCTCGGGCAGCAGGCGGTACACCGTCCCGTCGCGGTCAACGAGGAACTGCGACGACACGTTCACCGTGCCGTCCGCCCGCGCGGCTGGATAAAACGTGTAATAGGCCGACTCCCAGGTCGGCCCCGCCGTCCAGTGAAGCACGACGGCCTGCGGCACAATCGTCGCCGTGTCCTTGCCGTAGTGAAGCTCGGCATATTCCCGCGTCAAAAACTCGCGCTCCGCCGACCATTCAATCGGTTTGTCCACAACGAACGCTTCCAGCGGCTCGGCCGAGACGGGCTGTGCCGCCAGCACCCCGATGAGCAGGCAGAATGCCGCGCAGAGCGCCCCTGCCCATCCATTGCTCTTCGTTTTCATACCGTGCCCCCTCAATTTTCTGCCGCAACGCGCGCCATCTGGCGCAGTGTCTCGATGGCCGTGCTGCGGCTCGAATAGTTCTCCGTCATGCCGACCATGATGAACGGCTTGCCCTCCTGATAGATGATGCCGCCGTCATCATAGAGGCCGCCGAGCTCGCCGGTCTTGTGCGCGATCATGACGCCCGGCAGCGCGGCCGGGAAGCACTCCGTGTCCGTCTGCCCCGCGAGGTAGCCGAGCATGACATCGTCGAGCTCCGGCGTGACGCAGCTGCGGTTGTAGAGCTTCACGAAGAAATGGCCGAGGTCGGCCGCCGACGTATAGTTTTCACGGCCCGCCGCGACGGCGTCAAAATCCATCATCTTGCGCTGGAGAATCGTGTCATGGTAGCCGTTCCGCTGGATGTATTCGTTGATGGCGTCCATGCCGAGAAGGTCGATGACCATGTTCGTCGCCGTGTTGTCGCTCTCCGTAATCATGAAGCGCAGGACGGTATCGAGCGGCAGCTCCGTGCCCGAGGCATACCCCGCGATGACGCCCGCGCCGCCGACCTTGTCCGAACTGTGGAGCGTCAGCGTCTGGTCGAGCGACAGCGTCCCCTGCTGCACGCGCTCCATCGCCGTGGCGAGCAAAAATACCTTGATCATGCTCGCCGACCGCATCGGCGATGACTGGTAGACATACTCGCGCCCGTCGAGCGGATAGGCGACAAAGACCGCATAATGCGTGCTGTCAGCATTTGAAAGCGCCTCGATGCCCTGCGAAAGCGCGGCTGTCGAAGTGGAGGAGGCAGTCGTCGCCGCCACGCCGCTCTCCCCTGTCTCCGAAACGCCGGAAGCGCAGGCGGAAAGCGGGAGAATGAGAAGGGCGAGCAGCAGGAATGCCATGCAGTTGTTTTTGAACGATTTCATAAAGACCTCCTGACAGACCAAGAGGGCGGCTGCACCTTTTTGATGGCAGCCGCCCTCTTCTTTCAATAATTGTGCACGACGAACCGATAGATGCCCTCGGCGACAGGCGAGCCGCTGCCGAAGACGTAGGCATGGTAGCCTTCCGAATTGCGGTAGTACGGATTGCCGTTGACGGGGTAGAACGAATAGTAGATGTAGTTCCCTGCGTAATGCACGGTGCAGGTGAACGTGTACGGACTGTAGCTGGAGATGTTGACGGATTCGGTGACGATGTACGCCGCCGTGCCGTCACTGTAGGTGCCGACATAGTAGTCGCGCGCCTCCGCGGTCGGCGATGGCGCCGCTGCTGCGAAGAGCGCAAACGCCATGCAGCAGGCGGCCAGCAATTTCTTTACCATAGGGAACCCTCCTTTTGATTCAGGACACAACGAAAAAGGTCTTGCTTGTTCCCTATTATTGTAGCATACCTTCCGATTTTCCTCAAGAATATTTTAAGAAATCAGAGCTTGAACTGCGTCGTCGCTTTCTGCAAATCGGCAGCCATCTGCGCGAGCGTCTGGGAGGCGGCGGCGATTTCTTCGTTCGACGCGCTCTGCTCTTCCGTCGCGGCGGAGATGGACTGCGTGCTCTCCGATGTCGTCGCGCTGATCTTCTGGATGCCGTCGACGGCTTCGACGATCTTGCCGGCGCCCGCTTCGAGCGTCTTGACGGAGCTTGCGATCTCGTTCATCTGGCTGCTCATGTCGTGCACTTGATCGAGGATGCTCTGGAACTGCGTGCTGACGCTGCGGACGGCCTCCGTGCCTTCGCGGAACTGCTCGGCGCCGCCCTGCATGGACTCGACGACGTTCGTCGTGTCCGTCTGGATCGTGGCAATGCGCGTGCGAATCTCTTCCGCCGATTGGCGCGATTCTTCCGCGAGCTTGCGGACTTCGTCGGCGACGACGGAGAAGCCACGGCCATGCTCACCCGCACGCGCTGCCTCGATGGCAGCGTTGAGCGCGAGGAGGTTCGTCTGCTCCGCGATGGCGCTGATCGTCTCGACGATGTCGCCGATCTCTTTCGAGCTGTCACCGAGCTTCTTCAGCACGACGGCGGACGCCGCGACGGATTTTTCGATGTCCTCCATGCGCTGGAGCGCCGACTCCATGAGGCGCGAGCCCTCCTGCGCCGCCGCGACCGTCTTTTCCGACGTTGCTCCGATGGCATTCGTCTTGTCCGTGACCGTCGCGATGTTCGTGTAGACATTGTCGACTTCCTTCATGGCCGCCTCGACATTCTGGACCTGCTGGTCCATGTTGCCCGAGACGCCACTGATGGTCTCGGCGACATGCATCGACGCTTCGGCCGACTGGTGCGCATTTGCCGTGAGCTGTTCGGACGAGGCCGCTACCTGCTCCGATGTCTTCGCGATTTCCGAGATGAGATGGCGGAGCTTGCCGCCCATCGTGTTGAACGAGGCTGCGAGGTCGCCTGTCTCGTCCTGCGTATCGACGATGATGTCATCCTGCGAGAGGTCGCCGCCCGCGAAATCCTCCGCATGGCTGCGGATGGCCTCGATGCGCGTCGAGATGCTGTCCGCGAATTTCAGCGAGGCCGCGACGGCAATCAGGATGCCGAGAATCGTCAGGATGCCGTACGCAATCTTGAGCTTTGTCAGCGAAGCGAAAACGACGTCGCGCGGCACGGAAATCGCCATGACCCAGCCCGTCGTCGGGACGGAATGATAGGCGATGACCTTCGTGCCCTCGGACGAATCGGCCTCGAAATAGCCTTCGCCCTTCTGCACCATTTCGTCGAAATGCGCCGCGAGCGCTGCGTTGTCGCTCACGGGCTTCATATTCTCGCTTTCATCCGTCGAGGCGATGATGTTGCCTTTCGGGCTGATCAGCAGGCCTTTGCCCTCGCCGTGATATTTGAGATTCGCAACGGCCTCTTCGAGCGTCCCAAGCTCGATGTCCTCGCAGATCGCGCCTGCGAATTTGCCCGTCCCGTCCTCATACGGCATGGCGGCCGTGACGACGAGCTTGCCATTCGTCGAGTCCTTGTAGACCTCTGTGAACGACAGCTTGCCATTCGCCGCTTTCGCCTGCTTGTACCAGCCGCGCTCCTGCGGGTTGACCTTGCCCGTGTTGTCCTTCTTTGCCGAGACGAACGTGCCCGTCTCCGTCGCATTCACGAGGCCGACGATCTCCTTGTCGCTCGCGACCATCTTCAGCAGCGACTGCATGTTCGCGATGTCGCCCTTGTTGCCGACCGTCGGCATGACCTCGGCCGCTGCGACGGCATAGTTCGACTTGCCGTGAATCCACCCATCGAGCCCCTGCGCCTCGGCGCTGACCGTCGCACTGAGCTCGCCCTCGACACTCTGCTCGAGGTTGCTGTACGCCACATAATAGCCCACGCACGACATGACCGCCATAATGACGCCCACGAGCGCCGCAAGGACAAAGAACTTCTGCCTTATTTTCATAGAAACGCTTCCCTTCCCAATATGAAAATTTCCCACTTGAAGTCTTCGATACTTCCTATCCTTTGTGGAGATAATTCGCTTTATGGGTGGGAGATTCCTGCTTTCATGAAAAAAGTTTGAAAAAGTCTATGACGATGGCTCTGGCAATCTTCCGTCCAGCAGGATATAATCAGAGACAGAACGAACAACTGCAGAAAGGAAGGCTTGACGCGAGATGGATGCAACGAATCTGAAAGAAATCACGACCTCGGTCTACACATTTTCCGACCTCATCGAAAATCACTGCCTCTACGTCGACAAGACCGCCTACATCTACAAATTGCTCAAAGTCACGAAAGGCCAGTTCTTCTGCGCCCGCCCGCGCCGGTTCGGCAAGAGCCTGACGATCTCGACCCTCGAAGCCGTTTTCCGCGGCAAGCGCGAACTCTTCGACGGACTGTATCTCGGCCGTGCCGATTACGACTGGCAGGTATATCCGGTCATCCACATCGACTTCACGCAGTGCGTCATGGACACGATGCCGCTGCTCGAAGAATCCCTTTGCGATCAATTAAACCAGATTGCGCAAAGTTACGATGTGCAACTCACAGGCAGCAATCCTGCACTGCTTTTCAACCGTCTGATCCGTTCTCTTTACAACAAGACAGGCACAGATGTCGTGCTCCTCATCGACGAATACGACAAGCCAGTCTTCGAACATCTGGACACCGCTGAAGATGCGGAACTCTACCGCAGTTTCCTTTCGTCATTCTACCAAATCATCAAGGGCGCAGAATCCATTTTGCGCTTCACATTCCTGACGGGCGTGACAAAAATCGCAAAGCTCTCCGTCTTCAGCAAGCTGAATCATCTGACGGACATCACCATGCGTCCAGAATTTGCCTGCATGTTCGGCTACACGCAGCAAGAGCTCGAAGAGAACTTCTCTGCCTGGCTGGATGCTGCTGTCCAAGATGGCGTCCACGCCGTTCTGAGCAAAGGCGGCCGTCTCAACCGCACCGGGCTCCTCGCGGAAATCAAGCTCTGGTATGACGGCTTCCGATTCTCGGACGGTGCAGAAACGGTCTACAATCCCATTTCGATTGGAAAGTTTTTCCTCAATCATCACACCTTCAAAAATTTTTGGTTTGAGACAGGGACTCCAACATTTCTCGTAAATCTCCTGAAGCGCAATCGTTTGACCGTTCCTGACATTGATGGCACGTTGCTCTCCGAAAGTTATCTGGATACGTTCGATATTGCTGAACTCGCAGGCACACAAGTCGAAGACGAGCGCATCCTTGACCTGCTTTTCCAAACAGGTTATCTGACCGTCGACCACCTTGCCGCTACACTTCCGGAACGCCTTTTCAAGATGCGTTTCCCAAATCACGAAGTCGCTTATTCCTTCGCAAGAGAACTCCTCAGTGCCTACACCGCTCCACGACGTCCGACAAAATACCTCTATGAACTCCTCTCAGCTGCGGAAAGCGGCCGCACGGAAGACATGGTGGACGTCTGGAAAGATTTCTTCGCCGGCCTCCCCTATGACATCCAGATCAAAGCGGAAAAATACTATCAGTCCATCATCTACACGCTCTGCCGCCTCTGCGGCATGGACATCCTGACAGAAGTCGCAACGAACAAAGGACGCATCGACGCCGTGCTCGATGCGGGAAAGCATCTCTACATCCTGGAATTCAAGCTTCAAAAAACGGCGGACGCCGCCCTCGCCCAGATCGACGAAAAATCCTATGCCGAAAAATACCTCCGACCCGCCCGCGAAAAAGGCCAGACCATCCACGCCGTCGGCATCAATTTCTCCTATGCGCCGGAGGCGCGGACGATTACGGGGTGGAAGGAACAAATTCTTGGATAACCGGCAGTCACGAAAAAGGAGCAACCGCAAGGTCATTTGCGATTGCTCCTTTTTCGTGTAAGAATGTGTTTGCCTTTTCAATCAAGCGTCTGGAACGCCTGGTCGAGATCGTAGATGATGTCGTCGATGTGCTCCGTGCCGATGGAGAGACGGATGGTCGACGGGGTAATGCCGGAGGCGAGGAGCTCTTCTTCGCTCATCTGGGAGTGCGTCGTGGATGCCGGATGGATGACGAGCGATTTGACGTCGGCGACGTTCGCGAGCAGGGAGAAGACTTTGAGATGGTCGATGAATTTCTTCGCCGCCTCGGCGCCGCCCTTGATCTCGAACGTGAAAATCGAGATGCCGCCGTTCGGGAAATATTTCTGGTAGAGCGCATGGTCGGGATGGTCAGGAATGGCCGGATGGTTGACCTTCGAGACGTGCGGGTTCTTCGAAAGATAATCGACGACTTTGAGCGCGTTTTCGACATGGCGCTCGACGCGCAGCGACAGCGTCTCGACGCCCTGCAGCAGCAGGAACGCATTGAACGGCGAAATCGTCGCGCCCGTGTCGCGGAGGAGCAGCGCGCGCAGATACGTGACATACGCCGCCGCGCCGATGTCCTTTGCAAAGCTCAGGCCGTGGTAGCTGACATTCGGCTCGACGAGCCACGGGAAGCGGCCCGAGGCGACCCAGTCAAACTTGCCGCTGTCGATGACGACGCCGCCGAGCGTCGTGCCGTGGCCGCCGATGAACTTCGTCGCCGAGTGCACGACGATGTCGGCGCCATACTCGAACGGGCGCAGCTGGTACGGCGTCGCGAACGTGGAATCAACGACAAGCGGAATCTTGTGCGCGTGCGCGATTTTCGCGACAGCCTCGATGTCGATGAGGTTCGCATTCGGGTTGCCGACGGACTCGATGTAGAGAATCTGCGTATTGTCCTTGATGGCGTCCTCAAAGACCTGCGTGCCCTTCGTCGGATCGACGAACGTCGTCTCGATGCCGAAATCGGGGAGCGTATGCTCGAAGAAGTTGTACGTGCCACCATAGATCGTCGTCGCGGCCACGATGTGCTGGCCCGCATGGACGAGGCCCTGGATGGCCGCCGTGACAGCCGCTGCGCCGGATGCAAATGCAAGTGCCGCGACGCCGCCTTCGAGCGCGGCGAGGCGCTTCTCGAGCACGTCCTCCGTCGGATTCGTCAGGCGGCCGTAGATGTTGCCCGCATCCTTCAGGCCGAAACGGTCGGCGGCATGCTGGCAGTTCTTGAAGACATAGCTCGTCGTCTGGTAAATCGGCACGGCGCGCGCATCCGTCGCGGGGTCGGCTTCTTCCTGGCCGACATGCAGCTGCAGCGTCTCAAAGTGGTACTTTCTCTCTTCGCTCATAACACGTTCCTCCTGTATCTCACGTCCAGTAAACATATCTGATTGCTATGTTTGGAATTATACAGTGTTACAGTTCATCTGTCAAGAGGATTTTATCGAATTTCTGATTTTCAAAGCCTCCCTCTCAGAGGGCAATGTCATTAAGTTAAGCAGGAACACATCGAATTTGAAAGCCTCCCTCTCAGAGGGAGGTGCCCGAAGGGCGGAGGGAGTCTCACAAGCACGTCATATGGAATGCATGATTGTAGCTTAT
>JALEZZ010000083.1 GCA_022773585.1 Selenomonas sp.
GGAACGGTTTCTGAAGAATTTGCCTGCCCTTTGGATGACCGTTCTACAAGGGCAGAAGTGTGCATGAATGAAGTCTTTTATCCGTTGCATGCTGATTTTTCAAGACACGCGGGATGTTTTCCGTGTGCGAAGTTTGAGATATTGATAGTGTACGTATTTTTGAGTATAATAAAAATAAGGAAGTGAGAAAATGACGACGGCAGAGTTGATTCGCTTGTTGAAAAAGCATGGATGCTATCTGTTTCGGAATGGTGCGAACCATGATATCTACAAGAGCCCGATCACAGGCAAGCAATTTTCTGTCGGCCGTCATATGAAGGAAGAGGTTCGGACGGGGACGCTGCGGAACATTCTGCGTTCTGCTGGCATTGAACTGTCAGAGGAAAAGAAGGCGTGAAGCGATGAAGTATCTTTATCCAGCGATTTTCACGAAAGAAGAGGATGGCATCATTGTCACGTTTCCGGATGTGGATGGTGCCTTTACGGATGGCGCGACGATGACGGAGGCGTATGAGAATGCAGAAGATGTGCTGAACCTCATGCTGATGGCGCAGGAAGATGATAAGCAGGAGATCTTGCCACCGACGGATCTTGACAAACTGGAAATACCAGAACATTCGATGGCAGCTCTTGTTCCAGCGGATACGGATGCCTATCGCCGCAAAGTCGATACAAAAGCTATTCATAAGAATGTATCGATCCCTAGCTGGCTGAATACGCTGGCGATGAAGCGCAACATTAACTTTTCGAATATCCTGCAAAATGCGCTCATGAAAGAGCTTGGTGTTTCGTCCATATGATGATTGGCTGGAGTCTGGCATTTGGAGGCTTCCTGATTCGTCGGGAAGCCTCTTTTTTTCGTTTGAAATCATGGACGTTCATGATATAATAAGAACAGACTATTTTGGCAGGTGAAGAAAAACCATGCAGAAAAAGTATATTCTGGCACTCGACTCGGGCACGGTCAAGAACCGGTCGGTCATTTTCAACCGCAGCGGCGATATGATTTCGTATGCGGAAAAGAAGATCAGTACGTTCACGCCACATGCGGAGTGGATCGAGCAGGATGCCGAGGAAATCTGGAGCACGCAGCTCTGGACGGCGCGCGAGGCCATCCGGCTGGCGGCCATCGATATCCGCGAGATTGCGGCGGTCGCCGTGACGAATCAGCGCGAGACGACCGTCATCTGGAACCGTTCGACGGGACGGCCGCTCTATCCGGCCATCAGCTGGCAGTCGCGTCAGACGGAGCCGATTTGCGAACAGCTGAAACAGCAGGGCTACCAGGAGGAGATCCGGCAGAAGACGTCGCTCGTGCTCAATCCTTATTTTTCGGGCACGAAGATCGTCTGGCTCTTGGAAAACGTTCTCGGCGCACGCGAGATGGCGGAGAACGGGGAACTCTGCTTCGGCACGATTGATACGTGGCTCATGTGGAAGCTTTCGGGCGGCGAAATCTTCGCGACGGATTATTCGAATGCTTCGCGCACGATGCTGTTCCATCTCCGTCATCTCTGCTGGGATGACGAGATTCTGGAGCACTTGCGCATCCCGCGCGCGATGCTGCCGGATGTCTATCCGTCGAGCCATCTCTACGGCTACACGGATGCGACGCGGCTCGGCGCGGCCATCCCGATTGCGGCGTGCATCGGCAACCAGCAGGCCGATCTCTTCGGGCAGGCGTGCTTCTCGAAGGGCGATGCGAAGAATTCGTATGGCGAGGGTTCGTTCTTCCTGATGAACACGGGCAGCGACATCATCCAATCGCAAAACGGCCTCATTACGACGATTGCCTGGGGCATCGGCGACGAGGTCACGTATGCGCTCGAAGGATCGATGCTCGTCTCGGGCTCGAGCCTCGAATGGCTCAAGCACGGGCTCGGCATCCTGAAGTCGATGCCGGATTCCGAATGGGTTTCGAAGCTCGTGCCCGATGCGGGCGGCGTCTATTTCGTGCCGTCGTTCCGCGGGCTCTCGGCACCGTACTGGGACACGAAGACGAGCGGCATGATCATCGGGCTCAAGGAGGGCACGCAGCGCGCGCACATCATCCGCGCGGCGCTCGCGGCGCTTGCCTATCAGGTGCGCGACGTCTACGAGGCGCTGGCGTCCGACGTCAAGAGCTCGATTCCCGCGCTCAAGGTCGATGGCGGTGCGGCGCAGAACAATCTCCTGATGCAGTTCCAGGCTGACATCCTCAATATGCCTGTCATCCGCGCCTACACGACGGAGACGACAGGCCTTGGCGCGGCGTACCTCGCGGGCCTGACGCTCGGCATCTGGAAGGACATTGACGAGCTGCGCTCCATCTGGCATGCGGGCGTGCGCTACGAGCCGCGCATGAGCGAGGAACAGCGCACGGCGCTCTACGATGGCTGGCAGAACGCTGTCTCGAAGGTGCTCGGCTGGGACTAGGCTCTCCCTCAGGGAGAGCTGGCGCCCGAAGGGCGACTGAGAGGGTTTCAGAGGGAATGCCTGTCGGTATGCGACTCAGCAGATTTGATAGTACGAAGAAGTTCGAGAGAAACAAAAGAAAATTCTGGACACGTGAGACACGTGTCCTTTCTTTTTTGCCCATGAACCGATAGAATGAATACGTAATCGGAACGATAGAGAAAGAAGGACCCGCATGAAAGCAAAAGAAATCCTCTCCCACGTCGATCACACGCTGCTGAAGCAGACGGCGACATGGCAGGACATCGAGCGCATCTGCGACGAGGCTGTGCAGTACCACACGGCGACGGTCATGGTGCCGTCGTGCTATGTGAAGCGCATCAAGGACGCCTATGGTGCGAAGCTCAAAGTCGCGACAGTCGTCGGTTTCCCGAACGGCAATGCGAATATGACGGCCAAACTTGCTGAGACGATGCAGGCGCTCGCAGATGGTGCTGAGGAAATTGACATGGTCATCAACATTGGCCGCCTCAAGGCGGGCGAGACGGATTTCGTCACGGACGAGATTCGCGCGCTCAAAGCTCTTTGCGGCGACCGCGTGCTGAAGGTCATCGTCGAGACTTGCTTCCTGACGGAGGACGAGAAGATTGCGGCTTGCAAGTGCGTGACGGAGGGCGGCGCCGACTTCATCAAGACGTCGACGGGCTTCGGCACGGCAGGCGCAAAGCTTTCGGACATCGAGCTCTTCAAAAAACATATCGGCCCCGGCGTCAAGATGAAAGCGGCCGGCGGCATCCATACGCGCGAAGAAATGGAAGCATTTCTCGCGGCGGGCTGCACGCGCCTCGGTGCAAGCGCGGCTGTGAAAGTTCTCAAAGACGAGTTTGACAAGGAGGAGAAATAAGATGAAGGAAACTGGCATCAAGCGCGCATTCGTCATCGTGCTCGACAGCTTCGGCATCGGAGCGGAGCCGGATGCAGCGGATTTTGGCGACGGCGACTGCAACACACTGCGTTCCATTTCGGGCGCAAAGGAATATGACACACCGAATCTCGCAAAGCTCGGCATGTTCAACATCGACGGCGTCGGCTGCGGCAAACCGTCCCTCCAGCCGCTTGGCAGTTTTGCCCGCCTGCGCGAGCTCTCGCGCGGCAAGGACACGACGACGGGCCACTGGGAGATCGCGGGCATCGTCTCCGAGCGTCCGATGCCGACGTATCCGGACGGATTTCCTCCCGAAGTCATCGCAGAGCTCGAGAAAGCTTTCGGCAAGAAGATCCTCTGCAACAAGCCGTATTCCGGCACGCAGGTCATTCACGACTATGGCCGCGAGCAGAAGGAGACAGGCGGCCTGATCGTCTACACGTCGGCCGACAGCGTCCTCCAGATTGCCGCGCATGAAGATGACGTCCCCGTCGAGCAGCTCTATGACTACTGCCGCACGGCGCGCAAGATCATGCAGGGCGAGCACGGCGTCGGCCGCATCATCGCGCGTCCGTACATCGGCGAGTATCCGAACTACACGCGCACGCCGCGTCGTCATGACTTCTCGCTTGACCCGACGGGTGACACGATGCTCGACGCGCTCCAGCGCAAGGGCCTCGCGACGATCGGCGTCGGCAAGATTTCCGACATCTTTGCAGGCCGCAGCGTCAGCCGCACGCTCGGCATCAACAAGGACAACAACGACGGCATGGAAAAGACGCTGAAGGTCATGGACGAAGATTTCACAGGCCTCTGCTTCGTCAACCTCGTCGATTTCGACATGACGTACGGCCATCGCCGCAACATCGCAGGCTATGCGCAGGCGGCCACGGACTTCGACAAGCAGCTCGGCGAATTCATGGCAAAGATGCGCGATGACGATGTCCTCATGATCACGGCCGACCACGGCTGCGATCCCGGCGCGCCCGGCACCGACCACACGCGCGAGTACGTGCCCCTGCTCGTCTATGGCAAGCAAATCAAAGAAAACAACAACCTTGGCACGTATCCGACGTTCGCCATGATCGGCGCAACAATCGCCGACATGTTCGACGCCGACCTCAAGACGAAAGGCGAGAGCCTGCTGCCGCGGCTGTTGAAGTAAGAAATAAACGAACGCAGAAAGCCTCCCTCTCAGAGGGCAATGTCATTAAGTTAAGCAGGAACACATCGAATTTGAAAGCCTCCCTCTCAGAGGGAGGTGCCCGAAGGGCGGAGGGAGTCTCACAAGCACGTCATATGGAATGCATGATTGTAGCTTAT
>JALEZZ010000041.1 GCA_022773585.1 Selenomonas sp.
TTACGGCGGGGCCGTGCGGAAATTGATGTACACGACGAATGCCATCGAGAGCGTGAACTCCAGCTTCCGCAAAGTGACGAAGCAAGGCGCGTTCCCCAATGAAACCGCCGTGTTCAAGCTGCTCTATCTGCGCGTGCAGGAACTCTACGCGAAATGGAACAACCGGATGATTCCCGGATGGTCGAATGTGCGTAACCAACTCGAAATGGATGAGCGCATGTCGGCCTTGATGCATAAGTACGACAAGGCTGACTGAAAAAATTACACAAAACTATTGACAATCCCGTCTTGCTCGTTGTTGGAATTCTCCTGCTTTGGTATAATAGAGACAAGAGAGGAAGGTAATAGATACGTCGAAAGGTTGTGAGTGTCATGAAACCAGATGGAAAGCGTTTGACTTGGGCGCAGATTGTCAAGAAGTACCCACACCAGACAGTTGGGCTCGTAGATGTCGAGTATGGTGAGAATGATGCTACTGTTGCAAGTGCAGTTGTAAAATGCACGAGCAAAGACACAGATCCGAACGAAATTTTCCGTGCTGCTTTGCGGGGAGAACTTCTCATGGAATACACCACATTTGATGTAGATTTCCCATTGGCGGGTGCTTTATGACGCAACCAATGGAATATATAAAGTTCTCTCTGAACGAAACCAAGGTTCGTCCTGTCATCATGATTGGAAGGGCTCCAGCCATATTTGATACAGGAGCTGTCATTCCAGTATTCTTCACAGACGAGAAAACAATGGTGGAGGGATTTGGTGGCAACCTGACCCTCAAGGATGTCCCTCTCGGTGGCATCGGCGGCGAAATCAACGGTTCAGTTTATAGGATTCATGATTTTCATCTCAAAGAGCTGAATTTTAGGACGCTGGATGTATATGTCCCATCCACTCCAGCGGAAGAACCGTATATGATTTTTAGTTGCACGATGCTACACGGATTGACTTATGCCATAGATTCAAAACGCCATATTTTAGGCATTTCTATTCAAAAGGAATCTGATCTCGTTAGGGATTTTACATTAGGCCTAGAAAATGGAAGGCTGGTTACTTTCCTAAACGGTGTTCAACTAACCTCCGCAGAACAGTCGGAATCCGATTTTAACTACACCCAATACCTCAAGAAATGTGAAGTACGGCAACATAAACTCATTGAAAAGGTAAAGCGATTCATTGGAGAGCTTACAGGTGGTCATTACCGTTGATGTCTCCGACGTAAGAAGTGGCAAGCAGTGAAAGCTACGATACTATCGCTCATGCCGATGCTATCAGCGACGGAGTTCGGCACTTGGAAAGGATGGATTTTGTTGGGTGTGTGCGGTTCTTCTGTGGGGGTAGTGTTCCTCGATGAGCTGGATGTTGTAGCGGGCTCTGTCTGGATGGTTCCTAGATATGGTAATGCGGCAAGATTCTTCCCAAGATGTTGTGTTTTTCGTCAAAACTGTGGATAACTTGCCATTTTGCTAGTTGTTGCAATCCTCCCGCTTTGGTATAATAGAGACAAGATAAAGGTAATAGATACAGTGATTGATATAGAAAGGTCGTGGCCATGATGGCTAAGAAGATTGATAAGTGGTTGATGCATCTCTTTTATAAAATCTGGTTTATTCCCGCTGTACTCTGCGCAGGCTACATGTTCTTTGAGGATGAGAGCATCGGCTGGATCATCGCAGGGTTTGTTGGCGGTGCGCTCCTGCCGTTCATGGTTCTTGGCGCCATCGAGGGAATTCTTGAAGGACTCTTTGGAAAGACGGAACGTGATCCTCTTGCCGAAGCAGCAGATCGTGCATGGCGGGAAAGAATGGCATGGCATGCTTGGAAAACTGGGAAGCCGTATTAAGCAGATTCCTTTAGGTTCAATCACAAAATCTGTGGGATGAATAATCCCTACGTATAGTTCATGTTGCCAAAAAAGAGGACATCCGCTAAGATGTGGAAATGCATCTCGCAAATGTAAATCCACACAAAGGAATGTCCTCTCCATGGATTATATCGAAAATCTCCGTTATGAGCAACTGCCTCTTCTGTTCGAGCAGGTTGCTTCGGTTCAAGAATACCTGCTGATTCCATCCTCGCTGACAGGCTTTCACAACACGGATACCACCAGCGAGTTTTTGCCAAACGGCCGCAACTCTCTGTGCATGAACGGAACGCTGTCGCTTCCAGAAGAGCGCACTTGCCCGTTTTGCGGCAAGTCTCACCTGCATATCAATCAGCGCTTCGCAAGAACGTTGAAGCACCTCCCCGTCGGAAACGGAACCAGCATCGTCAGCTTCCAGAATGTCCAGTATCTCTGCATGGATTGCAGACGCACGCATATGCAGGAAATCCCGTTCAAATCCGTGCACCATTCCATCACGAAGGAACTGGAAGACTACATCTGCTTCCTGCTGGCCCGTCACTCGCTCACCAACAAGGAGATCAGCGAGCTCACCGGCGTTGGCCCGAACATCGTGAAGGCCATCGACAAGCGTCGCCTTGAAGGGCTTTATGTCGTGGATGGGAAGCTCCGTCGGCCTGAAACGTATGCGAGGTTTCTCGGCATCGACGAGTTCAAGCTGCACAACGGGCACAAGTACGCGACGCACATCATCGACATGAAGACCGGGCACATCCTCTGGATTTCAGAAGGAAAGAAGAAGCAGGTCGTCTATGACTTCATCGAGCACGTCGGCCTGGAATGGATGTCGCACGTCGAAGCGGTTGCGCTCGACATGAACTCCGACTTCCAAGAGGCGTTCCTGGAGAAGTGCCCGCACCTCCGCGTGGTCTTCGACTACTTCCACATCTTCAAGAACTTCAACGACAAGGTCGTGAGCGGGATCCGGAAAGACGAGCAGAAACGCCTGGAGGATGCAGGGGACTACGAGGCAGCAAGAAATCTGAAACGCAGCAGGCATATCCTGATGTCCAGCCGCGCGACTTTGGAGAGGAAGGATCGCGAAGCAAGCGAGGGGAAAGTCCTCCGCAAGGAAAGCAAGCTCTTCCCCATGCCGGAAGTCAAGCGGCGCGACATCGGATATATGAAACGCTACGAAAACATCCTCGAAAAGAACCGGCTGCTGTTCGTGACGGATCTCATCAAGGAGATGCTGCAAGAAGCGTTTTCGTGTCAATCGGAGCACCGTATGCTGGAATACGTCAACCGCATCATGGATCTCTGCTTGGAGTGTGCGCCAGGAGAAGATGAACGGAATCGCCACTTGATGTGGTTCCGAAAGCTCCTAGCGTCGCATCTCGACGGGATCATCGCCCATGCAACCTACCACATCTCAGCTGGAAAGATCGAGGGCATCAACAACAAGATCAAGACGCTACGTCGTCAAGCATACGGCTATCGTGATGATGAATATTTCTTCTTGAAACTCATTGACATGAGTCGCCATTAATATGTCGAGACTGGTTCATCCCACAGAAAAAATGATTGAGCCATAATCTTGCGCTGTTGGCGGCTTGATTGGCAGCATCGATGCGTATGAGTTTTTACGCATGGTGCTTTTGTGATGCTGGAGCGCATATAAAAAGCATAGCATGTTTGTACTGCGATGTTGGAAACACAAATGGCCATGCAGGTATTGAGTGCCTGCATGGCCATTATTCAGTGCCAATGGAGTGATTTTCAGAGCGTTCCGCCTTCAAAGTAATGCAGCATGATCCATCCTGCATTGTACGCTGGCTGTTGGTAGCCGTAGCCTGTCATGACCGTCCATTTGCCGTCGCGCACTTCATAAAATGTTGGCCCATCTTCGGATTCTTTTTCATAACGCATCCACCTTTCAAAATGCAGATTCCATGACGAATCATGACAGAATGGGTTCGTCTTTCTGTGATGAAATTCGAGAAATCATGTGTGGATTCCTGCCACGGTTGAGAAAGTGGAATAATCCTGCTGTCAGGAGAATAATTGCGAAAGGTATCATCAGAGTGCGGATGGCGAAACCTTGATTTCTGATGCCTGTCATGCTATACTGAACCTAGTTAAAGATGCATTTCGGTTGGCATCAGATGACAAAAATCCCCCTCTTGTCTGGACAATAAGAGGGGGATTTTGCATGCAGCAGAACTACATGCTGACTGGATGCCACGTCACGGTTTCTCGTGCCGCTCCAGCCATTTGAGAATCAGCGCAGCAATCAGACTGCCGAGGATGCTGATCCCAAGGTGAGAATCAGAATTTCGGTTGGCATGCAGATACCTCCCTTCCTTGCCGTGTATCGTAGGCTTGGACAGGGCCGTGGCATATCCAGTATATCGAAATTCATCTAGATCATCAAGAAAGAGTCGCCCGTCTGGACGGCTCTTTTCGCAACGGTTGTTCATTCACTGAATGGTAAAATGGAAGACGGAAACGAGACGGCGGATATGGATGGCAAAGACACGAACGAGCTCGAGCATGAGCTGGCGGCGGCGAAGAGTTTGGAGGCTTATTTCGAGGCGAATGTAGCGGAGCTGCGCGAGGAGACGCTGGCGGAGCATCTCGCACGGCTGCTCGCGGAAAAGCATCTCGAACGGGCGGATGTGATTGCGCGCTCGGGGCTGGCGGAGCTTTATGCCTACCATATTTTCGCGGGACGGAAGCCGCATCCTTCGAAGCCGAAGGTTCTTGCGCTCGCGCTTGCGATGAAGCTCTCGCGCAAGGAGGCGCAGCATCTGCTCTACTACGCGGGCGCGACGCCGCTTTATGTCCGCAATCCTTGGGACAGCGTCGTCGCTTATGCGCTCGACCATCAGATGAGTGTCGTCGATGCGAATCTTTTGCTGGACAGCCTCGGGCAGTCTCCGTTGCTGGAATGAATGCGTGCACGAGTCCTTCGTTCTTGAAGCTAAACTTCGTGTAAAATAGTTAGAAAGGGGTTGCGGAGGAGTTGTTTTTCTGCTAGAATCTATGACTTGAGGGAATAATCCCATGTTCCTGGGTCGGAAGTTTCATTTAAGACTTGATGGAAGGGAGTTTATCATTTTGATGTCGAGTCTGAAACAAATCCGAATTTCCGTAAAAATCCTCCTGATCGTCGTGGTGGCAATCCTTGGCATGACGGTGCTGGGCTTTACCGGCTACCGTTCCATGGTGAAGGCTGATGCCGACCTCGACAACATGTACAACCGCAAACTCACGGCCGTCCGGCTGCTCGGTGACGAGGTGAACTACATGCGCATGATCCAGGTGCGCATCGTCAAGCACATCCTCGACCCGAACGACCAGCAGATTAAGCAGTCGATTCACGATGCGATGGACAGCTATGAAAAAACGTGGCCGGAATACAAGCGCCTCGGCTCGATGCTGCCGGACGTCGCCGCCATGATGCCGGAGACGGAGCAGGACTGGGCGACGTACAAGCAGGGCATCCTCGAAGCCGAGAAGATGGCGGATTCCGGCCAGCGCGACGCGGCCTGGGAGTACTACAAGGGCGTCGAGGCCGGTCCGACGCAGGTGCTGCTCAAGCAGCTCCTGGCTTTGCAGAAAATTGCCAATGACAATGCCGCGGCACTCAATAATGACATCAAGACGCAGAACGCCGAGCGCATGACGATCATGACGATTGCCACGGTCATCGCGTTCATCCTGCTGCTCGGTCTGAGCTATATCATCATCCGCGAAATCACGAAGAGCCTGCGGGCGATGCAGCAGACGTGCAAGGATATGGCGGAAGGCGATTTCCGCGTCACGCAGACGAAATCGGATCGCGGCGACGAGCTCGGCGAGATGGAGGACGAGCTCTTCACCATGCGCAGCCGCCTGAACCAGCTCATGCGCAAAGTGCACGATTCCTCCGAGCAGCTCGCGGCGGCGTCGGAGGAGCTGACGGCGAGCTCCATGCAGGCCGCGCAGGCGTCCACGCAGGTCGCAGAATCGGCGGGCGCGGTCGCGAACTCCGCCGAGGAGCAGCAGACGGCTGTCGTCAGCAGCCACAAATCCGTCAAGCAGGTCGATACGGCCGTCGTCGAAGTGCAGGAAGTCGTGGCGCAGGCCGTGGAAAATTCGACCGTCGTCGCGAAGCAGGCAAAGGCCGGCAATGATTCCATCAATGATTCCGTGGCCAAAATCGAGAGTGTCGCGCAGACGGTCAGCGATTCTGCGGAAGTCGTCGACCGTCTCGGCAAGAGCTCGCAGGAAATCGGCGAAATCGTCGATACGATTGCCTCGATTGCCGAGCAGACGAACCTCCTCGCGCTCAATGCCTCCATCGAGGCGGCCCGCGCCGGCGAGCATGGCCGCGGCTTCACGGTCGTCGCCGAGGAAGTCGGCAAGCTCGCGAATGAGTCGCAGCACTCGGCCGAAAAGATTGCCCGCCTGATCAAGAACATCCAGACGGATACCGACCAGGCCGTGGCCTCGATGCAGGAAGGCCGCACGGCCGTCAAGGAAGGCGCGGCATCTGTTGAACATCTGCGCGCCATGTTCCAGAGCATCAACGAGCATGTCGGCAGCGTCACGGGCCAGATCGAGCAGATTTCGACGGCGGTCGAAAAAGTGGCGCACAGCGCGGAAATCATCACGCACGGCGTTGCGAACATCGGCACGCACAGCGACAATGTGTCCACGCATATCCAGTCCGTCTCGGCCGCGACGGAGGAGCAGTCCGCTTCCGCTGAAGAGATTGCTTCTGCCAGCGAGTCTCTGGCGAAACTGGCACAGGATCAGCAGCAGGCACTGGCGCATTTCCAATTCTGATTCTCTGCGAAGGATTGATGAAATGCTCAATCTCTCTTGCGATGCATCGATGAAACGATTATAATCGAACCATCGAACCGATGCAGCAAATGGCAGGAGGGGTAGAGATGCAGTCGAAACGGTTGCCGGAACCGGCGGAGCAGCCGTCGTTTCATACGATTGACGAGCTCATGATGATGATTTTGCAGGTGGGAAAGGAATCGCCGACGTTCCAGCTCATTTCTCTCTACATCGAAAAGAACTATCTCAAAATTATCTTCATGCGCGCCGACGATCTTGCGGAGCAGATGGGCGTGAGCCAGGGAAGCGTCTCGCGCTTCTTCACGACGCTCGGGTATCGGGGGTACAATGGCTTCTTGCGCAACTTGCAGGCCATCGTGAGCCAGCAGCTCACGGCGCCGCAGCGGCTCGAGCTCGGCAGCCCGCAGGGGGCGGCACGGAGCCAGCGCAAGAGCATCGTGCGCGAGGTACGGAACCTCGAGGCGCTGGACCGCGTGACGCGGGGCGAGGCGTATGAGCGCATGGTCGCGGCCATCGCTGCGCCCGCGCCGCTCTGCCTCGTTTCGGCCCGCATGTCGGCGACGCTCCTGCCATATCTTTCCTATACGCTGCAGAAAATGCGCAACGATGTCTATGTTGCGACGCCGGACACGCCGCAGTGGGAGCGGCTGGAGCTCGCACAGGAGCCGGCCGGGAACGTGATCATCATCGCGTTCCCGCGCTACGCGAACGAGCTCCTGCATCTCTGCGAGCGGCTGCATCGCCGCCGTGTACCGTTCCAGGCGGTGACGGATTCGCGGCTTTCGCCGATTGTCCCGCTCGCGGACAATGTCGTGCTGACGCCCGTCACGACGTCGTCGCCGTTCGATGGCTACAGTGCGCCGATGATGCTGTTCAACCTGCTCCTGCAGGATGCCGCGCGGCAGATGCCGCAGCTCCGGGCGCGCATGGAGGCCATCGAGGCCATTGAGCGGGAGAATCATGTATACTTTGCAAAGTGAGCTTTCCTGCATTGACAAATGTGCGCTCACGTAGTATTGTATAGCACAAGAAGAACAAAGACGTTCAAGCTGTTTGCTTGGACGTCTTTTTCTTTTCTCGCAGAATGAATGATTTCATCAAATGCAGAAAATCTGGATAGTTTCATCATTTAGAGAGTCAAAGGAGAGAAGGAAACGTCATGGTGGAGGTTCATGTGAATGGCAGGCGGCTCCTGCAGCGGCTCGAAGCGCTCGCGCGCATCGGCGCGAATGAGCAGGGCGGTATCGACCGCCAGCTCGCGAGTGCGGCGGACGTGGAGGCCCGCGCGTGGCTGCAGCGCTGCTGGAGCAGCGAGCTCGGCCTCAGCGTGCGGCTGGACGCGGTCGCCAACCTCTGGGGCGAGGGCGCAGAGGGGACGGAGCCGGGGCGGAAGCCCATCCTGCTCGGCTCGCATCACGACACCGTGCCGAATGGCGGCCGCTATGACGGCGCGCTCGGCGTGCTGATGGCGACAGAGGTCTTGCAGACGCTCTGCGAGGCGGGCGTCCGGCTCCGCCATCCGGTCGGGCTCGTGTCGTTTGTGGGCGAGGAGCCGAATGGCTTCGGCGTTTCGACGTTCGGCTCGAAAGTGCTCTGCGGCAGGCTCACGGGCGAGGATGTCCGGGCGCTCCGCCACGCGGAGACGGGAGAGCTGCTGAATGGCGCCCTTGACCGCATGGGCGGAGACGCGGAACATGTAGGCAGCGCGCGTTTGCAGCCGGGGGCGTTCGCGGCATTCATGGAGTGCCATATCGAGCAGGGACGGCGGCTCATCGACGCGGGCGGGACGGCAGCGGCTGTCTCGTGCATCACGGGCATCTACCGCGAGCACATCACGGTCACGGGCGAGGCGAACCATGCGGGCACGACGCTCTACAAAGACCGCCGCGACGCGCTGGCAGCAGCGTCGGAAGTGGTGCTGGCCGTGGAAAGTCTCATCCGCGAGCCGAAGCTCTCTGGCGTGGCGGCAACGGTCGGCCACATCGAGGTGTTCCCGAATGCGTCGAACATCGTGTCGGGCCGCGTGACGATGTCGCTCGACCTGCGCACGGCCGACCCCGCGCTGCGGCAGCAGGCGCTCGCGAAGTTCGGCGCAGCCATCGACGAGATTGCCGCCCGCCGCCAGCTCCGCATCACGCGGACGCTCGACCTCGACCAGGCCGAGATGGCGATGGCGCCTGTCGTGCGCGACGCGCTTCATGATGCCTGCGTTGCGGCGGGCGAGCGCGACCAGACGCTCGTGAGCATGGCGGGCCATGACGCGGCGAACATGGCGCGGCTCGGTCCTGCGGGCATGCTCTTTGTCGCGAGCGTCGGCGGCTACAGCCATTGTCCGCAGGAGTTTTCAAAGGATGAGGATGTCGTGAAGGGCGCGGAAATCTTTTTGCAGGCGCTCTTGCTGCTTGATCGGAGGCTGGATGCATGAAGGAAACCGTAAAAATCATCGCGCCGGAAATCTGCCTGCTGCCGGACGGCCCCGCGCATCATGCGGGCGTCGTCGTTGCAGGCGGGAGCATCTGCGCGACGGGCGAGCTCGAAAAGCTCCGGGCGAAATATCCCAGAGCGGCCGTCGAGCATTGGGAACGCGAATGCCTGATGCCCGGCACGGTCAACGCGCACAACCACAGTTTCCAGAGCCTGCTCCGGGGTATCGCGGCCGACCGTCCGTTCCTCGAATGGCGCGACGAATCGCTCTACAAGTATTCGCCGAAAATGCGCTGCGAGGACATCTACACAGGAGCGCTCTTCGCGTTTGCCGAGATGATGAAATGCGGCGTCACGACGGTCTGCGATTTCTTTTACCTGCACAATGACGGCATCGCGGGCGACGAGGCCGTCATCCGCGCGGCGCACGACCTCGGCATCCGCCTCGTGCTCGCGCGCACGATGTACGACTGGGACGGCGCACCGGTCGGCTATGTCGAGAGCGTCCACGATGCCTATGAGAACACGAAGCAGCTCATGGAGCGTTATCACGGCGGCATGGTGAAGGTCTTGCCCGCGCCGCACAGCCTCCACGCTGCAACGCCCGAAATGGTGCAGGCAGGTGCGGAGCTCGCGAAATCGTTCGGCACGCCGTTCCACATCCATGTGGCCGAGGAACGCTTCGAGGTCGAGCAGGTCAGGGAAACATTCGGCACGACGCCGCTGCGCTTCCTCGACAAGCTCGGCGTCGTGAATGACGCGATGAAAATCATCCACGGCGTCTGGCTCGATGAAGAGGAAATCGAGCTGCTCGGTGCAAAGGGCGGCAGCCTGATCTACTGCCCGTCGAGCAATATGTTCCTCGCCGACGGCATCACGGACATCCCTGCGTATCTCCGCGCGGGCGCGACGGTCGCGCTCGGCAGTGATGGCGCCTGCGGCAACAACCGCATCAGCGTGCTCGAGGAGATGCGCATGGTGGCTATCCTCCAGAAAGCGAAGACCTGCGACGCGCTCTGCGTGAATTACCGCGACGCCTACCGCATGGGCACGGCGAATGGCGGCCGCGTGCTCGGCGAGGCCATCGGCAGGCTGGAGCCGGACTGCGCGGCGGACTTTGTCGGCATCGCGCTCGACGACCTCTCGATGCAGCCGCTGAGCAAGGGCGGCCAGCTCGTGCCGAACATCGTCTATTCGCTCCAGCCGACGGCCATCCGCCATGTGGTCGTGAACGGCGAGACGACATTCGCGGACGGCGCGTTCACGAAGATTGACGAATCGGAACTCCTGGCCCGCATCCGCGAGACCATGACGTATCTTGAAGATTGATGCGAAGATGCAATCCATAATATATAGAAGGGAAGTCTCATCATGAGCAAGGAACAGTTGTTTGCCATCGACCCGATCAAGGAGCTGCCGCCGATGCCGGCTTTCGTGCCGGGCATCCGCCGTGCACCGTCGCGCGGGTTCCACCTAACGCCAGCGCAGACGCAGACGGCGCTCAAGAATGCGCTGCGCTATATCGACCCGAGCCTGCACGCGCAGCTGATTCCCGAATTTCTTGAAGAGCTCACGACGCGCGGCCGCATCTACGGCTACCGCTTCCGCCCCGAGGGCCGCATCTACGGCAAGCCGATTGACGAATACAAAGGCAGCTGCATCGAGGGCAAGGCGTTCCAGGTCATGATTGACAACAACCTCGATTTCGAAGTCGCGCTCTATCCGTACGAGCTCGTGACGTACGGCGAGACGGGCAGCGTCTGCCAAAACTGGATGCAGTATCGCCTGATCAAAAAGTATCTTGAAATCATGACGCAGGAGCAGACGCTCGTCGTCGAGTCCGGCAATCCGCTCGGCCTCTTCAAGTCGAAGCCGACGGCGCCGCGCGTCATCATCACGAATGCGCTGATGGTCGGCGAGTTCGACAACCAGAAGGATTGGGAGATCGCCGAAGAGATGGGCGTCGCGAACTACGGCCAGATGACGGCGGGCGGCTGGATGTACATCGGGCCGCAGGGCATCGTGCACGGCACGTACAACACGCTGCTGAACGCAGGTCGCAAGCACCTCGGCGTGCCGAAGGACGGCGACCTCGCGGGCCATCTCTTCGTGAGCTCGGGCCTCGGCGGCATGAGCGGCGCGCAGCCGAAAGCGGCCGAAATCGCGGGCGCGGTCGGCATCATCGCCGAAGTCGATGCGTCGCGCATCGAGACGCGCCTCCAGCAGGGCTGGGTGCATGAGAGCTCCGACGACCTGCCGCATATCTTCGAAGTGGCGAACCAGCATCTTGCGGAGAAGACGCCGGTTTCCATCGCCTATCATGGCAATATCGTCGACCTGCTCGAATACATCGTCGAGCATGACATCCACGTCGATCTCATGAGCGACCAGACGTCGTGCCATGCGGCCTATGATGGCGGCTACTGCCCGCAGGGCCTGACATTCGAAGAGCGCACGCGGATGCTCGCCGAGGACCGGCCGCAGTTCGTCGAGCGCGTCAAAAAGAGCCTGCGCCATCACTACGAGCTCATCAGGCAGTGCGTCGACAAGGGCACGTTCTTCTTCGACTACGGAAATTCATTCCTCAAGTCCGTCTATGATGCGGGCGTGAAAGAACTCTCGAAGAACGGCGTCGATGACAAAGACGGCTTCATCCTGCCGTCGTACGTCGAGGACATCATGGGGCCGGAGCTTTTCGACTACGGCTATGGCCCGTTCCGCTGGGTCTGCCTGAGCGGCAAGCATGAAGACCTGCTTGAAACAGACAAGGCGGCTATGCGCTGCATCGACCCGAACCGTCGCTATCAGGATCGCGACAACTACAACTGGGTGCGCGACGCGGACAAGAACCACCTCGTCGTCGGCACGCAGGCGCGCATCCTCTATCAGGATGCCGAAGGGCGCATCCGCATCGCGCTCGCGTTCAACCAGCTTGTGCGCGAGGGCAAGATCGGCCCGGTCATGATGGGGCGCGACCACCACGACGTCAGCGGCACGGACTCGCCGTTCCGCGAGACGGCGAACATCAAGGACGGCTCGAATGTCATGGCCGACATGGCCGTGCAGTGCTATGCGGGCAACGCCGCGCGCGGCATGAGTCTCTGCGCGCTCCACAATGGCGGCGGCGTCGGCATCGGCAAGGCCGTGAACGGCGGCTTCGGCCTCGTGCTCGATGGCAGCGAGCGCGTCGATGAAATCATCAGGAGCGCGCTGCTCTGGGATGTCATGAGCGGCGTTGCCCGCCGCAGCTGGGCACGCAACGAGCACTCGATGGAGACCGTGCACCAGTACAACGAGGACTACGCAGGCGAAAGCCATATCACGGAGCCGTGCCTCGCCGATGATGCACTCGTGCAGCAGGCCGTCGCTGGTTATTTTGCAAAGGCAAAGGCAAGGGAATGAGGGGAATCCGATGACTGATTTCTTCCTTCGTCATATCGCCCAGCTCGCGACGCCGGTCGGCCGGCAGGCAAAGCGCGGGGCGGAAATGAAAGACATCCAGCTCGTGGCAGACGCGGCTATCTGGGTGCAGGACGGCACGATCCGTGCGGCCGGCCGCGACGCGGACGTCATGGCCGAGGCGCAAGCCGCAGGCATCCACATCCAGGAAGCAGAGATGCAGGATGCGTCGGGCAAGACGGCCATGCCGGGCTTCGTCGATCCGCACACGCATTTCCTCTTCGCGGGTGCGCGGGCGGAGGAATTTGACGACCGGCTCGCGGGCGTGCCGTATCTCGAACTCCTGCAGCGGGGCGGCGGCATCGTCAGCACGATGCAGGCGACGCGCGCGGCGGGCGAGGATGAGCTCTATGCGATTGGCAGACGGACGCTCGCGGACATGCTCGCGCTCGGCGTGACGACGGTCGAGGGCAAGAGCGGCTACGGGCTCGACCTCGAGACAGAACTGCGGCTGCTGCGCGTCATGCAGCAGCTCGACCATGACCTGCCGACGAGCGTTATAAGGACGTATCTCGGCGCGCATGCCGTGCCGCCCAAGTATCGCGGACGGCAGGGCGACTATGTGGATTTCATCATCGATACCGTCCTGCCGCGCGTCGCAGCTGAGCATCTCGCGACGTTCGTCGATGTCTTCTGCGAGACGGGCGTCTTCACGAACGAGGAGAGCGAGCGCATCCTGCGCGCGGCGCAGGCAAAGGGCTTTTTGGCGAAGCTCCATGCCGACGAGATGAGCTCGACGGGCGGCGCGGGTCTGGCCTGCCGCCTCGGCGCGGTTTCAGCCGACCATCTGCTCTCCATCAGCGACGCGGACATCGAGGCGCTCGGAGAGAGCGAGACGGTCGCCGTGCTGCTGCCCGCGACGGCCTTCTGCATGCGGAAGCCGTATGCGCCCGCGCGCCGCATGATGGAGGCGGGCGCCGCTGTCGCGCTCGCGAGCGACTACAATCCGGGCAGCTGCTACACATATTCCGTGCCGCTCATCTTCGGCCTCGCCGTCATCGCCATGCACATGACGGCCGCCGAGGCGCTGACGGCGATGACGCTCAATGCGGCCGCCGCCGTCGGACGCGCGGCGGCCATCGGCAGCATCGAGCCCGGCAAGCGCGCCGACATCGTCCTGCTCGATGCGCCTGACTACCGCTTCCTCGCCTACAAGACGGGGCTGAACCTCGTCGAGCGCGTCTATTGCGGCGGGGCATTATCCTATCAACATCCATGAAGTATTGCAGAAAGGGCATGATGATATATGATCGAACTCGATGGCAAGTCGCTGACGCTGCCGCAGGTCGTGCAGGTCGCGCGGCAGGGCGAGCAGGTACGGCTGAGCGAGGCGGGCATCGCGCAGGTGAAGAAAAGCCGCGCGATTGTTGACCGCATCCTCGAAGAGGAGCGGCCGGTTTATGGCATCTCGACAGGTTTCGGCGATTTCAGCAAGGTCTTCATCCAGAAAGAGGATCGCGCGAAGCTCCAGCGCAACCTGATCCTGAGCCATGCGACGGGCGTCGGCGATCCGCTGCCGCGCGAGGTCGTGCGTGCCGCGATGCTGCTGCGCGCGAACTCGCTCGCGAAAGGCTATTCGGGCATCCGCCTCGAAACGGAAGAGATGCTGATCACGATGCTCAACAAGGGCATTACGCCCATCATCCCGTGCAAGGGCTCGGTCGGTGCGAGCGGCGATCTCGCGCCGCTCGCGCACATGGTGCTCGTGATGCTCGGCGAGGGCGAGGCCGAGGTCGACGGACGGCGCATGAGCGGCGCGGAAGCCCTCGCGGCGCGCGGCCTCGAGCCCATCGTCCTGAGCGGCAAGGAGGGGCTCGCGCTCATCAATGGCACGCAGATTATGACGGCCGTCGGCTGCATGGTCTGGGATCGCGCCGTGAATCTCATGAAAGCGGCCGACATCGCGGCAGCGCTGAGCCTCGAAGCGCTCAAGGGCACGCGCTCGGCATTTGACCGGCGCATCACGGAAGTCCGCCCGTATCCCGGGCAGATGGCGACGACGGAGAACGTGCTCGCTCTCACGGAGGACAGCGCCATCATCGTCTCGCACAAGAACTGCAGCAAGGTGCAGGACGCTTACTCTCTGCGCTGCGTGCCGCAGGTGCATGGCGCGTCAAAAGAAGCGCTCGCGCAGGCGACGCGCACGCTGTCCGTCGAAATCAATGCCGTGACGGACAACCCGATCATCATGCCGGACACGGGCGAGGCCATTTCGGGCGGCAACTTCCACGGCCAGCCCATCGCGCTCGTCATGGACTACCTGAAACTCGGCATCGCCGAGCTCGGCAACATTTCCGAACGCCGCACGAACCGCCTGCTCGACATGCACCTCAGCGACCTGCCCGCATTTCTCACGGCATTCCCGGGCGTCGACTCGGGCCTCATGATTACGCAGTATGTGGCTGCCGCGCTCGTCTCGGAGAACAAGGTGCTCGTGCATCCCGCGAGCGCTGACTCCATCCCGACGTCGGCGAATCAGGAAGACCATGTCAGCATGGGCACGATTGCCGCGCGGCAGGCGGGCGAGATTCTCGACAACGTGACGAACGTGCTCGCCATCGAACTCATGGCCGCTGCGCAGGGCGTGGACTTCCTCGCGCCGCTGACGGCAGGGAAGGGCACGGCGGCCGTGCATGCATGCATCCGGGGCATCATCCCGCACCTCGACAAGGATCGCTTCCTTTCGCCCGAGATTCACCGGATGCACGACCTCATCGAGGACGGCCGCCTCGTCGCGGCGGCGGAGGAGGTGACGGGCCCGCTCAGCGTCTGACACAGGTGATATGTTTTCAGCAAAAAAGGAGCATTCCTGTAATGCCGAATAACGAACTTTGAGAAAAAGGAACACCTATCATACAATAGGATTATGTTAACTGGCCAGTTGGCAAATCCTACATATGAGGTGTTCCCCTATGAAGCAGTATACACAGAATGACAA
>JALEZZ010000042.1 GCA_022773585.1 Selenomonas sp.
AAACGTTGCTAAAGGACTTTAGCGACGGCTGCTTTCTTGTCAGTTTCAGCATCCTACTACTCCTTCCACCGCTTCGCGGTCCCCCTCCCTCTAGAGGGAGGCTGAAGTTTGAATGATTTCACGCTTAACTTAATGACATTGTCTCAGAGGGAGGTGCCCGAAGGGCGGAGGGAGTCTCACAAGCTCGGCGGATGAAATGCACGATTGTCATTTATGCGGGCGATGAAAGCAACGACGCAGCCCGCATAAGAAAGAATTCAGAATACCAATCGCCCATCTTGTGAGACTCCCTCAGTCAGCCATTCGGCTGCCAGCCCCCTCTGAGAGGGGGCCTGGCATCGCAGCAACGTTTTGTAATCAGAAGGGAGACCTGCAAATGAAGCGGCTTTTCAGCGTCCTTTTCTTGTTCTTGCTGACGCTTTCTTTCTCCGCCTGCTCCCGCGAGCCCTATACGAAGACCGCCGTCGTCATGGACACGGTCGTCGAGCTGCAGGCGGATGACGGGGAGCAGGAGCAGGCCGTCGAGGAGGGCATCGCCTATCTCAAGAAGCTCGACGCGCTCGCGAGCCAGAAGGACGGCAGCGACCTCACGGCGCTGCGCCTCGCGGCCGGGACGGGCGAGTGGGTGCAGGTCTCGCCGGAAATCTACGAGATGCTTGCTTTTTCGAAAACGTGGTCGGAAAAGACGAACGGCGCGTTCGACATCACGACGGGGCCGCTGATCCAGCTCTGGGGCATCGGCACGGAGAGTGAGCGCGTCCCATCGGACGCCGAAATCGCCGAAGCGCGCAGCCATGTCGGCTGGCAGAAGCTCGAACTGCGCGAGGAAGACCACAGCGCGCGCCTCTTGGATCCCGGCATGCGCGTCCACCTCGGCGCCGTCGCGAAGGGCTATGCCATCGACGGCCTGCGCAAAATCTACGAGAAGCACGGTGTCAAGAACGGCCTCGTGAGCCTCGGTGGCAGCTCCATCTACGCGCTTGGCGAAAATCCGAAAGGCAAGAAGTGGCGCATCGGCATCCGCCATCCGCGCGCGGACGATCCGAAGACGTATCTCGGCGTCGCGCCGCTCGGCGATGCGGCGCTCTCGAGCTCTGGCGACTACGAGCGCTACTTCGAGCAGGACGGTCAGCGCTACCATCACATCTTCGACCCCGCGACGGGACGTCCGGCTGCGACCGGCCTCGAAGGCGTCACCGTCGTCGCACGCGGCGAGCACGCAGGCGAGCTTTCCGACATCCTCACGACGGCGCTCTTCGTGCTCGGCGAGGAAAAGGGCAAGGCGCTCATCGAAAGCTGCGGCGAAGATGTGACGGCGCTCTTCGTGCGGCAGGACGGCGAGACATTCTGCCTCGGCACGGCCAAGAGCGGCGAGCTGCCGAATCTCAAGGGCATCCTCGAAGACGTCGATGACAGTGTCGCGTGGGAGTGAACCACAAAATGCGAATGAATACAAAAAGCTTGCAGTTTCCACCTAAAACTGCAAGCTTTTTATGTTACAATGTAAACATGCGTATAAAAAATCCACTACGAACAGGAGCGTGACGTCTATGGCCGAACAACCTTCGACCCCGCCCACGAAAGAAACGTATCCCACCCCGCCCGTTCATGAAACGGAAGCGGAGAATCCCATCCCCGTCGTCCCGGCAGTGAAGAAGACCATCGCCCAGCACCGCAAGGCGTCGTTTTACATCAAGAAGTACGTGATGATTTTTCTCGGCGCCATCATCGCGTCCATCGGCCTCGAGCTCCTCCTGATTCCGAACCACGTCATCGACGGCGGCGTCGTCGGCCTCTCCATCATGGCGAGCACGGTCACGCCGATGTCGTTCGGCTTCTTCCTCGTCGTGATGAACCTGCCGTTCCTCTATCTCGGCTACAAGCAGATTGGCAAGAACTTCGCCATCGCGACGCTCATCGCCATCTGCTTCCTCTCGGCGTGGTCGGCCGTGTTCGAGACGCTGCCGCGCGTCACGGAGGATCCGTTCCTCGCTGCCATTTTCGGCGGCATCATCGACGGCCTCGGCGTCGGCCTCATCATCCGCGCGGGCGGCTCGCTCGACGGCACCGAGATCGTCGCCATCATCATGGATCGGCGCTCCGTCTTTTCCGTCGGCGAAGTCGTCATGTTCATCAACCTCTTCATCCTTTCGAGCGCGGGCCTGCTGTTCGGCTGGGACAAGGCGATGTATTCGCTCGTCGCCTATTTCGTTATCAGCAAGATGATCGACGTCGTCATCAAGGGCCTCGACGAAAGCTATGCCGTCATGATCGTCACGAACGAGCATGAAGACATCACGTCGGCCCTCAACGACCGCCTCGGCCGCGGCGTGACGCTGCTGCACGGCGCGGGCGGCTACACGGGCGACAGCAAGGAAGTCCTCTACTGCGTCGTCACGCGCCTCGAAGTGGACAAGCTCAAGGAAATCGTGCTCGAAAAAGACGAAAATGCCTTCGTCACCATCAACGCCGTCCACGACATCGTCGGCGGGCGGTTCAAGAAAAAAGCGATTCATTAATACCCCCAGCCCCCTTCTCAGAGGTGTGACCTATGCAAAAGAAATATTTGATACTGTGTGCGCTGCTTTCTTTGTTCCTTTGCCTGATTTCTTCCGTTGCTTTCGCCGCGACGAACGAGCCCCCGAAGCCTCTGCGCCTCGCCCGCGTCCCGCTCGTCGTCCGCGCGTATTCCGCCGACGCCGAGGTCGAAGACATCATCGAAAACCGTCTCGACCTCGCGCTCCATGTGCCGCTCAATGATACGATGCACTACGTCGAGGAAATCCCGCAGTCCGAGGTCGAGTCTGCGCTGAACGACGTCCTCGCCGATCTCAAAACAAAGCACCGCCGCGTCAAGATGAAGGACGCCATGCAGCCGCTCGCGGAAAAGCTCGACGCCGACCTCGTCGTCTGCCCTGTGCTCACGACGTACTACGAGTACATCTATTACGGTGGCGGCGGCTGGAGCTGGGACTCCATGAGCGACACGATGATCCTCGACAGCGACGCGACGGTCGAGCTCGACGGCTACGACCGCATCGCGCAGGAAAACTTCTCGCAGTCCGCGAGCCGCTATTACCATGAAGGCTTCCATCCGACCGGCCGCGCGGCCATGCTCGCGAAAGACGCGCTCGAAAACCTCGTCAGCGCAACGGAGATCAACAAGCGCGTCATGCGGCCGGTGCGGAATCGGGCGACAGCAGGCTCCCTCTCAGAGGGAGCTGTCAGCCGTATGGCTGACTGAGGGAGTCTCACAAGATGGGCGTGTGAGATATACGATTGGCATCTTACGCGGGCATCGAAGAGTCTGCGAAGCCCGCATAAGCTACAATCATGCATTCCATATGACGTGCTTGTGAGACAGCCTTGCGGCATAAGCGATCGCATAGGCGCTGAAGCGCCTTGCGCCTGCTTATCCCTCCGCCCTTCGGGCACCTCCCTCTGAGAGGGAGGCTTTCAAATTCGATGTGTTCCTGCCTAACTTGATGACATTGTCTCAGAGGGAGGGGGACCGCGGAGCGGTGGTGGGAGTCTCACAAGATGGTTGCTTGAGATTCTGGATTGTAGGTTACGCGGGCTGCGAACGTGTTTTTTCGCCGCCCGTGTAATTTCTGGGTAAAAATCCATCCCTCCAGCGATGTATATATATGAAAGGAGCATTCCTGTAATGCCGAATAACGAACTTTGAGAAAAAGGAACACCTATCATACAATAGGATTATGTTAACTGGCCAGTTGGCAAATCCTACATATGAGGTGTTCCCCTATGAAGCAGTATACACAGAATGACAA
>JALEZZ010000061.1 GCA_022773585.1 Selenomonas sp.
CATCTGGCTTTATCATGTGTTGCATGATAATCTACATTGTTTAGTTTTCAAAGAACACCCGCCGTTCGCTCGGCTCTTTTGTGAAGGGCTTTCGTGAATCAGCTTCTATATGATACCTCAGCGCGTTTGCTTTGTCAAGAAGAAATTCAAATTTCTTTTTTTCGAAGCTCGCGGCTTCATTGGCTGTCTGCGGTGCTGTGCTCTCGCTGTCTGCCGCCGACTTGATATATAATACACGCCTGAGATGCTCTTGTCAACAGTTTTTTCAAATTCTTTTTCGCACCCGCGGAAGTCACGCCCTGCTATTTGTCATGACGTGCAAGGGACTCCCCCCGCCCTTCGGGCCCGTCCCCCCTCTAGAGGGGGGCTAACCGTTAATTCTCGGGCATCAGAATGATGGCTACCGGGAGGTTGGAGGCGCCTGGGGGGGAGAATTCGAAGGTCGGGGCGGTGCGGGCGTTGTAGCGGCCGAGGTCGGCGAGCTCCATGCCATCGGTCAGGATGGCGAGGCCGGATTCTTTTGCGCGCTCGATGCCGGAGTATTCGGTCATGTGATCGGTGCCTTCACCGAAATACGTCGTGTCTGAGGGCGTCAGCAGCAGCTGGCTCCGCTTGTCCGGGGTCGTGACGCGCATGGCGCCTGCGTATGTGCCGCCGAAGGGACTCAGGTAGAACTGGGTCTTTTCCTGTCCCACGACAGGAATGTCGAGATGGTAGAGGATGCCGTAGTTGCCATAGTTCAGCGTCTCGCTGCCATCCGTCGCGTCGATGCCCTTGCGATAGAGATCGCTCTCGTTGTCGGCGAGCAGGAAATAGGCGATGCCATCTTTTTCGGGATCATAGGTGTGCGTGGCACGGATCGTGCGGTCGGCTTTGGCAAATGTGCCGCGCAGACGGAGATCGTCGGCAGGAAGGACGCGCGCATGGCGCACGAAGACGGCTGGATCGGCGTCCGCCGGGCAGATGACGACAGACGTGCGGACGGCCTGCGTCGTCGTGAAGTCATAGCAGCCATAGACGAGGTCTTCCGGCTGGAGTACAGTCGTGTCCATATCCTGGACAAGAACGCGGCGCTCCCCTTTCTTGAGGAAGAAGCGCTGCGGCTGCTGTGCATCAAAATAGAGCGCCTGCGTAGCCTTGCCCACGTCAAGATAATGCGGGCTCGGCTGGCTGGCGCCGCCGCGCGAGACTGTGACCATGGACGTGCCGTTGCTGCGGTTTTCGAGCACGATGGCAACTTTCTTCGGCGCATCCATGCGGTTCACATGGTAATAGAGCACGCGCGCTGTGCCCTGCACGGTATCGCGGTAAAGGATGCCGTCCTCGGTCGCGTACTCGGGGCTGTCGGAAAAGAGCAGCGTGCCGCCGCCATCGTTCTGCATCGTCTCCAGCCGGTGCATGATGCGGGAAAGCGGACGACGGCGCACGGGCTCAGCCGTACTTTCGCCCTCCGCACGACGGCTGACAAGGCGCGACTCAACCGTCGTCGTCGCGGCCTGCGTGACGATGCGCGTGTCGTCCGCGCGAGAGCGAAGATCGGTACGAGCAGCTTCGACGGAGTCCGTGCCGAGAGAGAGAGAGACGTCCTGCGGGGTGTCAGCAGAAGCCGTCGGGGCGGCGAAAAGAAGCGAGCACGCTGCGGTGCTCGCGAAAAACGTGGAAAGATGCGATTTCAGTTTTTTCGTAAGAGACATAGATACATTCCTTTTACTTTTCAAGATGCTGGCGGATGCCGAGTTTCGTGAAGACTTCGGCTTTGAGAAGGCGGAGGCGGAATTCTGCGAGGCCGAAGCGCGGATGCGGGATGTTGATGCGCTGGAGCTGATAGGGATCCGTATCAAAGGTGTTGAGGCCGGCGTCGCCAGTGACGGCAGCGAGGTATTCGTTCTGCTGGAGCAGCGCGGGCATGGTGTCATCATACATGCCATTGGGGTAAGAAAAGCTGAAAACAGTCGGAAGCCCGTTCCATTCCATCAAAAGTTTCGAGAGATGCACCTGGTCTTGCTGGCCTTCGGGGGAAAATGTCGTGAGCGGCTCGTGGTCGGCGGTGTGGCTGCCGATTTCGAGGCCGCGGCGGCTCATGTCGCGCAGTTCTTCCCACGTCAGGTAATCGGGACGGCCGATGAGGTTCGTGGGCATGAAGATGACGGCCGTCATGCCGCGTTCTTCGAGCATGGGCAGCAGGACGGTATAGTTATCCTCATAGCCATCGTCGAACGTCAGGATGATGGGCTTTTCTGGGAGCTCCTGTTTGCCTTTTTTCGCGCGCAGGAAGTCCATGATCGTGATGGTCGTGTAGCCTTGCTGCTGGAGGTAGTCGAGCTGGGCCGCAAATTCGTCAGGCGGGACGTTGTAGGGATGGCTGTCGGCGTCTTCGTGGGTGTCGACCATGTGGTATTCGAGGATAGGGACGCCTTTCGGTGGATTGTACGCAACGTAGGCGCAGAAAAGGGCGGCCGCACAGAAAAGAATCGCGGCCGCTGTGGCGAAGTATTTGAAAATACGATGACGAGTGAATTGCAAGGTATATCGTTCCTTTTGGTTTGATTTTGGTGTCGCACCCGCGGAAGAAGCGTCGTACTATTTGTTTTTCTGTACAGGGGACTCCCCCCGCCCTTTGGGCCCGTCCCCCCTCGGGGAGGGGGGCTGATGAAACCGATACTTTTCCGCCAATGCGTGGAGTTTGCGGAGGCGGTGATTGACGCCGGGCTTGCTGACGCAGAGGAGCGAGGCGAGCTCGGCCATGGTGAGGTCGGGGTGGGCTTTGCGAGCTTCGGCGGTCTCGCGAAGCTGGTCGGGAAGGCTCTTCATCGCACCGTTTTTTTCGAGGACGAGGATGTCTTCGATCTGGCGGCCAGCGGCATCGACGGCTTTCTGGAGGTTCGCCGTCTCGCAGTTGACGAGGCGGTTGACCTGCTCGCGGACTTCTTTGACGTTGCGCGCAACTTCGAAGCGCTCGACGGCTTCGTCAGCCTGCATCATGCCGAGGAAATCGACGACGGCGTCGCCTTCCTTGAGATAGACGACGTAGACGTCGCGGCGTTCGGCGATGCCGGCCGGAAATTCGAGGCGGCGCATCAGCGTGTGCAGCAGGTGCGCGAAGGCGTAGTTCGGCGCGACGAGCTCGAGGTGGTAGTGCGCCTCGGGCCGGTTGACGCTGCCGCCGCCGAGGAAGGCACCGCGCAGGTAGGCTGCACGGCAGCAATTCTTTCGGAGGATGGCAAGTCCTTTCTGCTCCTGGCCGAGATTCAGGCTGCCGCCCTGCATGAGGCCGAGGTGCTCGAGGAGCCCTTCGACGCCCGGTGATGGCACGATGCGCACGAGGTAGTTGTTGTGCTTGTTGAGGCGGCGGGCGCGGCGCGCGGAAATCTCCGTGCGGACGCCTTCGCCTTCAAGCTTCAGGAGGTTCAGCATCTTGCGCGCGACAGCAGCGTTTTCGGTTGTGAAGTTGACGCCGAATGTGCGGTGCGGGCCGAACGTGATGGTGCCGCCCATGCGCAGGAGCGCCGCCATCTCGGCCGTGCGGTCGCACGCTTGGTCATACATCAATCTCGCAATTTCGTTTTTTACTTCAGTGGCAAAGGATGGCATAGTATAACTTATTGCTTCGCACCCGCGGAAGACACTCCTTGCAAATTGCTAAGGCATACAAGGGACTCCCCCCGCCGCTCTCGCGGCCCGTCCCCCCTCTAGAGGGGGGCTGCAGGTTTGAAAGGCTCCGTTTTCAGTTGTTCGGCTGAAAATCATAGATCATTTTCATAACTGCCCGACATAATTTATCGGGATCATGTCTTATGACGTCGGATTCGTTGATGATGTCGGCTTTCATGAAGCCGATGCCGAGCTTGTTGACCTCGTCCTCGTCGATCTTGACGGGGAAGGCACCTTTGTCGGCATAGTAACGCTTCATTTCTTCGCTGATGGGGTGGGAATTGACGAGCATGAAGTCAATTGCTCCCTTGCCCGCGTGGTCGAGGATGGCTTTCGCGTGCATCGAAGCCGTATAGCCGTCCGTCTCGCCGGGCTGCGTCATGACGTTGCAGATGTAGATCTTGAGCGCATGGCTTTTCTTTACGGCATCAGCCACGCCGTCGACGAGGAGGTTCGGCATGATGCTCGTGTAGAGCGACCCTGGGCCGAGGATGATGGCATCGGCGGTCTCGAGCGCTTCGAGCGCAGCACCAACGGGCTGCGCGTGCTCTGGGTAGAGCTTGACGCGGCGGATGTGCTTGTGGACTTCCGGAATCTGCGACTCGCCCTTGACGACCGTGCCATCGTCCATGATGGCGTCGAGCCGCACATGGGCTGTCGAGGCCGGCAGCACACGGCCTTTGACCGCGAGGACTTTCGAAGAGGCCTTGAGGGCCTCCTCGACGTCGCCCGTGACCTCGGTCATCGCGGCGATGAAGAGGTTGCCGAAGCTGTGGCCCGCGAGCTCGCTCGAACCCTTGAAACGATATTGGAAGAGCTTCTCCATCAGAGGCTCGGTGTCGGCGAGCGCGACGAGGCAGTTGCGGAGATCGCCCGGCGGGATGATGCCGAGCTCTTCGCGCAAGCGGCCCGACGAGCCGCCGTCGTCCGCGACCGTCACGACGGCCGTGACGTTCGACGTTGCCGACTTGATGCCCCTGAGCAGCACGGAAAGGCCGTGTCCGCCGCCGATGACGGTGACAGCCGGGCCTTTGCCGAGCTTGCGCTTTTCATAGATGATGTCGACGAGGCGCTCGTTCTTGTCCGGCAGCAGCACCGTGATGACGGAGCGGATGACGAAGCGCGTCGCGAGCAGCATGAGCGCCGCGCCAACCGCCACGAAGAGGATGCCGGCGAGTGCCGGCGCCGTGTAGTCATAGCTGCCCTGCCAGAGATAGACCGTGCGGAAAATGGCTTCCTCGATGGCATCGAGATATTTGTAGTTGAAGACGAGGCCGAGGCCCAGGCTCACGAACATGACGCCGACAGCGAAGACGAACAGCCACCGCTTGAAGCGCATGCCCGGATAGAGCCATTTCAAAAGATGCATGATGTCAGCATTCCTCCCTGACGTGCTCCCAGACATCGTTCTTCATGAGATCGCGATGTTCGAGCTTGACCGGATATCCTTTCTTGCCGAGCCGGTCGAAAATGTGTTTTGCCACAAAGACGCTGCGGTGCATGCCGCCCGTGCAGCCGACGGCGATGACGAACTGGCTCTTGCCCTCCTTGACGTACTGGGGCACGAGGAAGTCAATCATGTCATCGAGCTTCGCGAGGAATTCCTGCGTGACGGGGAACCCGGCGATATAGTCGGCAACGTCCTTGACGGCGCCGCTCTTGTGGCGCATGGATTCGATGTAAAAAGGATTCGGCAGGAAGCGCACATCGAGCACCATGTCGGCGTCGAGCGGCATGCCGAACTTGAAACCGAACGAGAGCACGTTGATGTTCATCTGCTCGCCCTCGCCCGCACCGAACAGGCGGTGGATCTTGTCGCGCAGTTCGACTTTCTTAAGTTCGGACGTGTCGATGATATACGTCGCTTTCGCGCGCACGGGCGCGAGGCGCTCGCGTTCTTTCGCGATGCCCTCCGTGATGCGCGAGGCCGGCGCCATCGGGTGGCGGCGGCGCGTCTCCTTGTAGCGGCGGATGATGGCCGCATCGGAGGCATCCATGAAGAGCATCTCGTAGTTCTTGTCGTCGTGATCCATGTGGTCGAGCACCTGCACGAACGTGTCGAAGAACTCGCGGCTGCGCGTATCGACGACGAGCACGACTTTGCCGACGTGGCCGCCCGCATGAGCGCAGAGCTCGACGAACTTCGGGATGAAAATCGGCGGCAGGTTGTCGACGCAGAAATAGCCGAGGTCTTCGAGATAGCGGCAGGCCTGCGTCTTGCCGCCGCCCGACATGCCCGTTACGATGACGAGGCGGGGGGATTCCTTGTCGGATTTATGTTTTTTGGAATCGGGTTCCTGGATGTTCTTTTCTTCAATCATAGATGGACACCTCCCTGATGAGGTTGATGTTACAATACGAGTTCTTCGATGGCTTTGGCGATGCCGTCGTTGTCGTTGCTGTCGGCATGGTAGGTTGCGAGGGATTTCGCGGCGGGGAGGGCGTTTTCGGGGACGACGGCGGTGCCGGCGAATTCCAGCATCGGCAGGTCGTTGTCGCCATCGCCGCAAGCCATGACGTTTTCGGGGGTGAGGCCATAATGCTTCATGAGGAATTCGAGGCCGAGGGCTTTCGTGACGCCGACAGGCGTGAGGTCGGAGCTCGTGCCCGTGTTCTGCTGGGCATGGAACTGGCCGGGGAAAGCTTCTTTGAGCGCCTTGACCATCGGCTCGACGTTGCCGTCGAGGTCGCGGACGACACACTGGATGACGTCTTCCGTGTAGTCGAGGTAGCGGTCGCCGACTTCCCTGACTCGGAAATCTTTCACCGTGCGGTAAGCAAAATACCATTTCGGCGCATAATACTCGGCACAGACCTCGCGGCCGATGCACCAGTTCACATACCAGCCGCGCGCATGACAAAATGAGATAATGCCGCGCACAGTCTCGGGCGCCAGATGGCGCTCGAAGATGGACGTCTCGTCATCCATGCCCTGCACGACGCCGCCGTTGCAGCAGATGAGCGGCGCATTCGCGCCGAACTGCCGCCCGAACATCGCCGCACCAGCGAGCATGCGCCCTGTTGCAATCGTGACATGGACGCCTTTCGCCATCGCCGCCTGAAGGGCCGCCATCGTGCGCGGCGAGATGAGCTTTTCCGAATTCAAGAGCGTGCCGTCAAGGTCGAGTGCGATGAGGCGGATGTCTTTCCGATCAGTTGTCATGCAGCACGAACCTCTCGATGGCTTCGGCGAAGCCGTGCTCCTCGCACGTACCGACCGAGTCATCGCAAGCCGCCTTCACTTCCGGCAGCGCGTTGCCCATCGCGACGCTGTGGCCGGCCGCTTCGAGCATCGGCAGGTCGTTGTTCGAATCGCCGATGGCCATGACATTTTCGATGGGGATGCCGAGCTTTGCCGCGAGCTTCTGGAGGCCCGAGGCCTTCGAGACACCCGGCAGGACGATTTCAGCATAGGTAGGATTCGAGCGCACGGCCTGTACGCGGCCGCCAAAAGCTCCCTGCAGGAGCTGGATGCGCTCAGCCGTCTCTTCTGCCGAGTCGGAGATGACGAGGAGCTTTGCAACATGCTCCGTATGCTCCTTGAGGCCGTCCCAGCCGACCGTATGGCCTGCGAGCACCTGCGCGGCCTCGTAGCCTTTCGCCTTTTCATCGTGCTCGGCAAAGTAGAGTTCGTCATCAGAATACGTCTGCACATGCCAGCTGCGCTCGTGGCAGAAATCGACAACGTCGCGCACGACATCGGCTGGCACGTAGTTCTCGTCATAGACTTCGCCCGAGACGGACTTGATGAGTGCGCCATTGTACGTAATGATCGGCACATCGACGCCGAGCGCCTGCGCGACAGGCAGAGCCGCACGGTACATGCGGCCCGTCGCAATCGTCACAGTGACACCGGCAGCCACAGCGCGTTTCACAGCTTCAATATTCTTCTGCGGGACGTCGCGCCCCGTCGGCAGCAGCGTGCCATCGAGATCGGTCACAAAAAGCTGGATGTTCATTTCACTCATTCTGCATTCCCCTTTTCGTCGGGCTGGGGCGCAGCATCTGCTGCATCGGCAGACGCCTCTGCTCCGACATCGCCAAGGTCGCCGAGATCTCCCAGATCGTCAAGGTCGCCCAAGTCGCCCAAATCCCCGAGGTCTCCGAGATCGCCGAGGTCGTCGGCGTCCGTATCCGCCGCATCCGCCGACACGTCTGACGCACTGGCTTCTTTCCCATCTGCAGCTTCGGCAGGCACGCCATCCTCGGTATCTTCCTCCGCCTTCTTCGCTTTCGCGAGCGCAAGGATGTCGGCCTGGAACTGCTTGCGGTCGCCAGCGATGCGCGCCGCAATATCTTCGGCCGCGTCGTCATGCGGCGTGCTCGACGACGCCGTGACTTCCGCCTCCATGTCGCCGGGCTGATGGATGACGAACGGCTTCATTTCCGTCGAAACGACCTCCATCTCGATATGCTTGCCGCCGCGGAAGATGCGGTGGCCGGTCGGGACAAATTCTTCGCTCATAAAAAATCCCCTCTCCCCTTGTTGCTGATTCTATCATAGCAACGAGGGGAAAGGGTGTCAAGAATTGGCAAGCACTGCCAGTTATGCTATAATTTTCGTGTTGCCACCCCCAGACAGGCACGGAAGGGGGGCTAGTTAAGATGGATATCCTTTTCATGTTTTTCCTCTCCATCCTGGCAAGTGTAATCGCCTACTACATTTGCAAATGGCTCGATGGAAGAGTATTCGGCAACGAGCCTAGGCGCTAATCCCTGCCTGCACTATGGGAATAGAAAAACCGCGAGTTGCAGCTCGCGGTTTTTCGTTTGCGTTAAAATGGATCCTTTTCATGTTTGCCTTGCTTGTATTATAACATGCCGGCAATACTCCTGCAAGGAATTTTCCCAAGTTCATGCGCACATCGTAGCACGCGAAGATTTTTTTGTGGTCGCAGGCGGAGGCGGGAATACAACGGAATCCACGGATGATTCCTTAACGGATTCCTTATGCATTCCCGCCTCCGCCCGAAGATGAGGTCTACTTCGCGTGAGAGAACTTCAGTCTAACATCATCAGGGCTTGATGTTCATCCAGAGTGAGCGTGAGCTGGTTGTTCTTCACCGTGGCTTTCTTGCCGCTCAGCTGGTCTTTGAAGACTGTGCCGTCCTTGGCCTCGACCGGGATGGTGACAGTTGCAGCCTTGCCGCTGTTCAGTGCGACGATGCCGGTCTTGCCGTCCTTCGCTTTGCGCTCGTAGGCGTAGACGCTGCCTTCGGCTTTGAGCGTCTTGAGGCTGCCGCGGGCGAAGACGTCTTTGTGATCGTTGCGCACGGCGATAGCTTTCTTGTAGAAGTTCTGGAGGTCTTTGTCCTCATGCCCCCACGGGTATGTACGGCGGCAGTCGGGGTCTTTGCTGCCAAACTCTCCAGCCTCGTCGCCATAGTAGATGGTCGGCATGCCGGGGTAGCCGAGCTCGAAGACGGCGGCCATCTTGAGGCGGGCTTTGCCGAGGTCGTAGTCGAAATCGGCTTTCGTCGGCTGTGCCACATCGTCCTTGCCGCCGCCATACGTGTAGATGGCGCGCGCCGTGTCGTGGCTGTCGACGATGTTCATGAGGTCGTAGAGCGCCTGCTCCGGATAGTTCTGCCGCAGCTGCGTCAGCGTGTCATCAGCATCCTCGGCCTTGCCGCCCATGACGAAGTTCTTGATGGCGTCGGAGAGCTTGTAGTTCATAACGGAGTCGAACGTGTCGCCCGTGAGGAACTGCGAGCCGTCCTGCCAGATTTCGCCGAGCAAGAGCGGCGTCATGCCATCCGGCGTCTTGGCGCGCTTGACTTCCTTGCGCACGTTCGCCCAGAATCCCGGCGGCACTTCCTTCGCGACATCGAGGCGCCAGCCCGAAAGGCCGTAGTCGAACCACTTCGGCAGGATGCCCTTTTCGCCATCGCGGCCATAGAGCAGATAGTCGCCGAGGTCGGTGTGCGTCGTCTTGGCATCATAGCCGGGGAAATCTTTGTCGCGGAATGGTGCGAGGCTCGAATAGCCCTGCCAGTCGTGGTAGTCGTACTTCGCGCCCATCTCATCTTTCGCCTTGCGGTTATAGATGTCGAACCAGTTCTCCCAGTGCCACGGGCTGAACGTCTGGCCTTCGGCTTCGAGCTCTTTCTTCGCCTCGGCTTTGGCCTGCGCTTCTGTCAGGCCCTTCGTATTTTCGAGGTCGTAGATGCGGCTCCAGTATTCGTAGGCGCCGACCGTCGGATATTTGCCGTAGCGGTCGAAATAAACGGAATCGTCGCCGACATGGTTGTAGACACCGTCCATGATCAGGTGCATGCCGCGCTTCTTCATCTCGGTTGCGAGCTTCTCGAGGTCTTGGAAGTCGCCGAGGAACGGGTCGATGCTGCCGTAGTCGCGCGCGTCATAACGATGGTTCGACGAGGCGCTGTAGGCAGGATTCAGATAAATGGCCGTGATGCCGAGCTTCTGCAGGTGGTCGAGCTTCTGCATGATGCCTGCGAGGTCACCGCCAAAGAAATCATTGCAGACCCATTCGTCGCCATCCGTCGCGCCGCCATTCGCGGGCAAATCCGTCCAGGCACGATGCTGCACGGGCTGGCTGCCGCGCGCCGTGTCGCGTGCCGTGTCGTTCGTCTTGTCACCGTTGAAGAAGCGGTCAGGGAAAATCTGGTAGCAGACGGCTTCTTTCGCCCAGTCCGGCGTCTCGTAGCCTTTCTCATAAACGGTCAGCTGGAAATTCTTCGTGCCACGCAACTTCAGCTCTCCAGGGCCGCCCGTCTTCGTATCGTCGCCGTATTCCTTTGTGTCATTCAAAAGGAACTTGTACCCATAGATGCCATACGTCTTCGGCGTGAACGTGACGATCCAGAGGTCTTTGCCGTCCTGCGTGCCTGTCTTCGTCATGGCGTAGGCCGTCGTCTGCCCCGCGTCGTAATCGGGATTGTACTCGTCGCCGCCCTTCGTCGTCATCGCGGCCTTCGTCAGCAGGAGCTTTGCGTTCGTGACATCGCCCGCGCCCGTCGCGAGCTTCAGCGTGACGGGCGTGCCCTCGGCAACGGCGCCCCAGGGCGTGCGCTGCGCTTCGTCCCAGCTGTCATGCGTGACGCTCTCGGCATGGATGCTGCCATCGTCGGCGATGATATGGCGCTTTGCTGCGTCGTAATAGAACGCCACCGTGCCCGCCTTTGCGATCTTGACGGACTGCGTGACGGGCGCCTGCCCGCTCTGCGCGATTGTCGCCGTGTACGTGCCGGCCGGAACATCGGCGTCGGCTTCGTAGAAGTCCGAAAGCATATAGTCGCGCATCGTGGCGTTTTCCGCTCCCGGCACGCCGGAAAGCTTCGGCAGGTCGGCATCCGATTTCATCTGGTAACTGTGGCTGTCGGCGATGTGATGCGTCTTGTCATTATAATAGAAGGTAACGTCTTCGGGCCTCTCCAGCGTCAGCGAGACATTCGCGCCATCGGCCATGCCGCCGAGGCCGTAGTTCTCGGCCCAGCTGCCGTTGATGGCAATCTTGTAATTATAGGTACCAGCGGGCATATTTTTGATGGTATACGAATAAAATCCATTTCCATCGTCATGCATGCGCGTCGCCGTGTCGGACGGCGACCACTTCGACGCTGCGCCGCCGAGCTGCTGCAGATCGCCGACGAGAACGATGGAGCGCTCCGCCGCCTGCGATGCCTGCGCGGCTGCCGAACAGACCGGCGCAGCAAAGGGAAGCGGTGCAGCAAACGGAGCACCAAAGAGTCCAAGAGACAGGGAAAGAGCCAGCATTTTTTTGCGAGTCATGCGAAATCTTGCTCCTTTCAAAAAAGCTCCCCCGAAGGGGAGCCCAATGAATTTTTCGAGGGGATCCAAAAAAATCAGAAATGGAAATCGACCTGCGTGCGAGCAAGCTTGCGCGTCTCGTCGTTGTCGTTGAGATGCTTCTCATGCGCATAGAGCGTCTCCCACTCGATGTTCTTGTACGGAACGTACTTGAAACCGAGGATCCAGCCCTTCGTGCCATCCGCATTGCCCGGGCCGGAGATGCGCAGGGACTCCCACTCATCGTCACCGCCGAAGTTGCCATTCTGACCGCTATAGATGTAACGTGCATAAATCTGATACGTGCCCGGCTTCTTGAGATCCGTATTACGATAGTTCAGGCGATAGAACGAGCCATGGTTCTGATAGTCCGCATTCGTATGCGTGTAGTCATACTGGAACTGCAGGTTCTTCGCGATGTTCCACCAGCCAGACAGCACGTATGCATTGTCCATCGCTGCACCATCGTCGCTCTTGCTCTTCTCACGATGTGCATAGTCGAGGTTGATGCCGACGCTGTGGCCGAGCTTGCCCCACGTGCCAACGCCGTACCAAGCCGGGTTGGAATCATCGCCCGTGCCGGACGTGAGCCAGAAGGCAGAAGCCGTGAGACCCGTGCCCTTGATGGGGATGCCAGCCTGCACGCCGTCCGTCTCGATGCCGAGCAGCTGGTTCTGCTGGCCGAGGCCGCGCCATGCACGGCCGATGCTGACCCAGCCGCCAGACACCGGATCGTTGCCCTCGACCCAGAAGCGCTGGATATTGCCATCATGGCCCGACCAGCCCTTGCGCGTCTCGAGGCTGCCCTTTGCCGTTGCAGCGACCGACACAGCAGATTCGTTGCCGTTGTAATTGTTGCCGTTGTGCTGATAGATGGAGTTTTTCTCAATCTGGTATTTTGCTTTCCAGTTGTCGTTGACCTTGTAAGTACCAACGATGTTGTAGTAGAAGCGATCGCGGCCAGCATCGCGCGTCTTGACGCCTTCATTGTCATGCTTGTCGTAATCATACTGCACACGGACAAAGCCATCCACGTCGAATTTGCCCGCGATACCTTTCTTGAGTTCGTTGATGTCCTTCGTGTTCTGCTCCGTCTGCTTCTTCAGCGTCGCAAGCTCATTGCCGTATTCGCCAGCGAGCTTGTCGAGCACGGCCTGATCGCCGATGCCGAGGCCGGACTTCTGCATGGCCTTGGCGACGATGGATGCCATCTCATAGCGCGTCATCGTGCGGTTGCCCTGGAACGTGCCGTCGCCCATGCCCTCGATGACGCCGTCTTTTGCGAGGTAATCGAGTGCGTCATACGCCCAATGGCCCTGCGGGACATCACTGAAGCTGTCCGCGCCAGCCTCTGCGGCAAAGGCCGTACCCGAAACGCTGAGTGTCAGGCCAGCGAGGATGGCAAGAGCTTTCTTGTTGAGTTTCATGAAGTTTCTTCCTTTCCTTCCATGTAAATATATTGATGTGAACATATATTCTGAAAAAGAGATAGCAGGAGAGAAGCTCCGATCTCTATAGGGGGATGAGATCATGCTGGAGCTCACTCTCTTCTATCCAATTATGGGGAAACAAAATTGTTGGGAAAGCTATTCAAAAGGTTTGCTGTCCGCAAATCCCTTTCTCAGAGATTCGCTTCGAGCATCGCGCCGACGCCTGCATACGACGCACGGGCTTTCGCCTTGATCGCATCGCGAGCAGTATCGACAGTGAATCCGTGATACGCTTCGATCATCGACAAGTCGTTGACCTCGTCGCCGATGGCGAAGACTTCGGCATCCTGCCAGCCCATCAGCTGCTTGAGATGCTCGATGCCGCTCGACTTGCTGATGCCCGGCGGCGTGATGTCGAGGCTGCAGCGGTTCGGGTACGCATGGAGATATTCACCGTACTTCGCGTTGAGCGCTTCGGCCGCCGCTGTCGAATCCGCAGGGTCGGCGAATCCGAGCGAGAACTGATGGATCTGTGGCAGCGTGAGGATGTCTTTCTCCTCGATGTAGATGACCGGGAACGACCACTGCTTGCCCTCGCGCATGATCCACGAACCTTCGCTTTCATGGCAGAGGTACGTGCGGTCTTTCGCAGAGAAAGCGAAGTGGAACGATGCTTGCACGCACGGCTCTTCGCTCACGGCCTTGAGGATGCGCGGCTCGATGCGGCCCTCGAAGAGGACCTTGCCGTCCGCGTCGCAGATGATTGCGCCGTTGTTGCAGACAGCGTAGTCAAACCCGATGCCGTAGTGCTGGAGCTGTGGCGTGAGCATACCGAGGTCGCGGCCGCTGACAACGCCGAACTTGTTGCCGGCCTTGCGCCATGCATGGACGCCCTTGACATCATCACTTGAAATGGTTTCATTGCGGAAGAGCGTCCCGTCATAGTCGCTGGCTGCGAGCTTGAAGTTCATACGCATTCCGCCTCCTTGCTGAATGTTTTTTCTGCTTCCTGCGTCATGTAGACGACGGCTTCGTACGGACGCAGCTTGCCAGGCTCTTCATCTTCCTGCGCGGCAGCGGGATAGCTGTCCGTCAGGAGCTTCATGCCTTTGACGAGATTGTCGTCATACGAGACTTCTTCGCCCGTGAAATTCACGATGGTGACCGTCGCCTCTGCGCCGACCGTGCGACGAAATGCATAGATGCTTTCGTCGCTCGGCAGGAGTTCTACATAATCACCAGCCGTCAGCGCTTCGATGCCTTTGCGCAGTTTCGCAAGACGGCGGTAGTACGAGAGCACGGAGTTTTCATCCTCCGCCTCGACTTCGACCGTCCAGTTGCGATCATGCTCGACCGGCAGCCACGGCAGGCCTTTCGTGAAGCCAGCGTGCGTGCTGCGCGACCACTGCATCGGCGTGCGCGCATTGTCGCGGGAGAACTTGTGCACAGCATCGAGCGCCATCGCCTCGGTGTGACCTTCGGCGAGTGCCCGCTTGTACTGGCCGTGCGACGAAATGTCGTTGTAGCATTCGATGGAGCCCCACTTGACATTCGCCATGCCAATCTCCTGTCCTTCGAAGATGAAGGGCGTGCCGCGGAGCGTCAGCAGCACGGTCGCCATTGCTTTCGCGGCGAGTGTGCGGTCAGCGCCCTCGGGCATGAAATGGTTGATGCAGCGCGGCTGGTCGTGGTTCTCGAAGAAGATCGGATACCAGCCGTTCTCTGCCGTCGCGGCCTGGCTCGCCGACAGCGCTTTTTTGAGCGCCGTCAGCGGCCACGGCTTCGCGTGGCACCAGACTTCTGCACCGCCTGGGAATTGCAAGTCCATGTGGCTGAACTCGAACAGCATCGAGAACACGCCTTTTTCACCGACCCATTTGTCAAGATCTTCCGGCGGGACGCCGTTTGCTTCGCCGACCGTGAAGATGTCATGGCCGTCAAAGACGTTTTTCTTGAACTCATGGAGGTAATCAAGGATGCCCGTCGTGTTCGCCGTCATCGCATGGATGTCGACGAGGCCGTCCGTGCTGTCTGGCTGGCCATCGACAAAGGCCGGCTTCTTGATGTAGACAATCGCGTCAATGCGGAAGCCGCCGACGCCCTTGTCCAGCCAGAAGTTCGCGGCGTGGTAGAGTGCCTGGCGCACCTCGGGGTTCGCCCAGTTGAGATCGGGCTGCTGCGGAGCAAACGTATGCAGGTAGTACTGCTGCCGCTCCTCGCACCACGTCCAGGCCGAACCGCCGAAGATCGAGCGCCAGTTCGTCGGCGCCGAGCCGTCGGGCTTCGCGTCGCGCCAGATGTACCAATCCGCCTTCGGGTTCGTGCGGTCTTTTTTCGACTGCAGGAACCACGGATGCTGATCGGACGAGTGGTTGAACACGAGATCCATGACGATGCGGATGTCGCGTTTTTTCGCTTCCGCGATCAAGCGTTCCATATCCGCCATCGTGCCATACGAGGGATCGATGCCTTCGTAGTCGGCGATGTCGTAGCCGTTGTCGACCATGGGCGACGGATAGACCGGCGTCAGCCAGACGGCACCTGTGCCGAGCGTCTTCAGATAGTCGAGTTTTGCCGTGATGCCATTGAGGTCGCCCGTGCCAGATCCCGTCGTGTCGAGGAAGCTTTTCGGGTAGACCTGATAGACCTGGCAGGACTGCCACCATTTCAGCGTTCTGTTCATAAATAGGTTCCTTCCAACTGACATAGAGGTTTACGGAAATTGGGGTTTGGGATTCTAGGATTTTTAGAAATCAGCTCAGAACGAGAGCACGTTCGTCTCGGCGCTCGTGACCTTCTGGTCCTTCGCCTTCTTGAGCTGCGGATACTCGGCAGAGTTCGTAACGGCCATGATGACGGTGTTGGCATAGCCAGCGTCCGCGATGACCTTCTTGTCGAACCGGATGAGCTTGTCGCCGGCTTTGACCTTGTCACCCTGCTTGACAAAGCACGTGAAGCCCTTGCCCTGGAGGCTCACAGTATCGATGCCGATGTGGATCAGGAGCTCGGCGCCATTCTCGAAGCGCAGGCCGACGGCATGGTTGCTGTCTGCCATGACCATCGTGACTTCCGCATCCGCTGGTGCCACGACCGTATCGCCGGACGGCTCGATGGCGACGCCATCACCCATCATTTTCTTGGAGAACATCTCGTCTTTGACTTCCGTCATGTCGAGGAGCTGGCCGCTGATGCAAGCCTTGATGCCCATCGCGAGACCTTTGTCGACATTTGCCGGCGCAGCTGCCGTCGGAGCGGACGGTTCCGAGATCTCGGACATGTCGCCGCCCTTGAGGAGTGCGTCGAAGTAGCAGCGCACCTGCGGGACATTCATGCCGACGATGACCTGGATGGCATAGCCGTTCTTGACGAGGCCATAAGCGCCAGCCTTCGTGAACTTGTTGGCCGAAGCGACCTTGTCCGGATCAGCGACCGTAACGCGGAGACGCGTTGCGCAGTTCGTGACTTCCTTGATGTTGGACGGGCCGCCGAGGCTGTCGAGATAGACACGCGCCTGGATGGCAAGCTTGTTGTCCGCAAGGCCCATCTGCTCCATCTCTTTCTTCGCCTTGTACTCGGCTTTCGAGAAGAGCTTGTCTTCGACGTCGTCCGCCGTGCGGCCCGGCGTCGGGTAATCGTTCTTGAGAATCAGATAACGGAACACGAAGAAGTAGATGACGAAGAACACCGCGCCGATCGCAATCTGCATGACGTACGTGCCAGCATGATATTTGAAGAGCGGGATCCAGTTCTGCACGAAGCAGTCGATGAGGCCGCCGCCAAAGTTGCCGGACAGGCCGAAGAAGTAAAGCGTAGCGGAAAGGGTAGCAGCGAGAACTGCATGGACAGCATAGAGAAGAGGTGCGACGAAGAGGAACGTGAACTCGATCGGCTCCGTGATGCCGCAGAGCATTGCCGTCAGCGTTGCCGGGATCAGGAGAGCTGCCGTCTTTTTCTTCTTCTCAGGACGTGCGCACATGTACATGGCGAGTGCTGCGCCCGGCAGGCCGAAGACTTTCGACGAGCCGTGGAGGGCGAAGCCGCCCTGCGGGAACATGTCTTTCAGGCTCTGCGCGCTCGTCGCGAAATCCTGAAGATGCTGGAGCCAGTAAGCCTGGATGCCGCCGTCGCAGACAGCCGGGCCGAAGATGAACGGGAGATAGATGAAGTGATGCAGGCCGGCCGGGAGCAGGATGCGTTCTGCGAACGTGTAGCACCAGACACCGACGATGCCGGAAGTTTTCAGGAAGAACTGGAAGTTTTCAATAACGTGCTGGATGGCAGGCCAGACGACGCAGAAGACGAGCGCCATCGGGATCATGACGGCGAAGCCGACGGCCACGACGAACGCCGGGCCCTTGAAGATGCCGAGCCACTCAGGAATCTCGGTATCATAGTAGTGGTTGTGGATGTAAGCCGTGACGCATGCGATGAAGATCGCACCGAGCATGCCCATGTCCAGCGTCTTGATGTTCGCGATCATCGCGAGGCCCGTGCCAGCGCCGGCGTTCTGCGAATAATCCACTCCGAAGAAGTCACCGTGCAGCGCGAGGAAGCCCGAGATGAAATAGTTGAAGCACATGTAGATGACGAACGACTCCATGGCCGCACGGCCCGGCTCCTTCTTCGCGAAGCCGATCGGAACGGCGATGGCGAACAGGATCGGCATCTGGGCGAATACCGTCCAGCCGCCCTGCTCGACGACATACCAGAAATCGTACCAGACCGTCCCCTTGTCTGCGATGGAACCCAAGAGCATGGTGTTCTTGCAGATGATGGAGATGGCGACTGTGAGACCAAAGAACGCGAACAGGATGACCGGCGTGTACATCGCGCCGCCAAACCGTTGCAGTTCCTGCATAACGCGGTCTTTTGACATTTTCTTTCCCCTCCATTTCTCAGTGAAGCACATTAGCGCTTTTGAGAATGTTTTGATTGATTGGAATAGATTGCATTACCTGTTTTCCCAGGGTGTTTCGCGATGACCTCCGGCATCCTGCCTCGGGTCACTCGACTAAGATATCTTATGACTAAAGAATACAAAAAAAGAGCCGCGAAATCAATAGTTTCGCGGCCTTTGGGCACGACTGCGCACAAGGCGCAATTTGATACATTTCATGAAATTTGGTGCGGAGAATCTTCAGAGCCGCGGCTCCACGCCGCGCTGCCATGCCGTGCGGTCAAGGAAGCTCCCTGCGGCGTGCGCCTCCATCTGCTGATACATCGCGTACGGCATCGTGAGCGAGAGCATGTCCGCGTCAATCAGGTGGCGGCAGGAGATGTCTGTCATGCCGATGACAGCGCGCGGGTGCGGCTGCTCGGCCTCGTGCCACGGGAACAAGCAGAATGTCTGACACCCTGCGCCCTGCGGCGCAAAGACACCGTCTGCGCCCGGGCGGTCGTAATTCGCGAGGACGACGAGCGCCGAGAGCTGGTCAGGCGTCACATAGAGCGCGACGAGCTGCGGATCCGTGACCTCCGGCACTTCCGCGAGCGGCTGAAAGACGACGTACTTCTCTGCAATCTTCCGCCTTGGCAGGCCTTGGAACCATGCTTCGACAGCGTCCGGCGACTTCTTGTAGCCTTCCGGCTCGCGGTTCCATGAGCACTTCCCTTCCTCGTCGCCGCAGGAAAGGAACTCGCGGAAGCCCGGCGGATACTGGTCTGCAAAACCGAGCCCGACGCGACCGCCCGGACAGACGCACGTCGCATCGGAAAACACCGCCGTCTTCCCTTTTTTCATGACGGCGCTCATCATCGCGGCCACGCAGCCCCACTTGCCCGGCGCAAACTCCATCGCGCCCGCAGGCTTCACGTCCGTGCAACGGATGGCCGCCGGAGCATACTTGAGGTTCAAACGTTCGCAGAGTGTCATGGTGGTTCCTCCTTCAAAAGTTCTCCGATGCATCAATTGTTCACTTCGCATGATTTCGTCCTTTGCCCGCGTTTTTCCTGCTAATGAAAATTCATCATCAGATGCGTTCGTTATCTTGTCATTGACAATAACTATACGGAATGATACAATAAACGCGTCGACGGAAATCGGACGAAACCGAAAAAACATCGGCAACAACTGCATAAGGATTGGATCAGGTGTCGCAAGACTCAATAGAGAAGCCGGTGAGGAACAAAACTCCAACCCCGGCGCGGTCCCGCCACTGTAGCAGAGAGTGCTGTTGCAACAACGTCACTGGAGATGGAGAAGCGTCTCTGGGAAGGCGCAGCAGCATGATGACCTGGAGCCAGGAGAACTGCCTGATCGACAATCACCGTTTGACCTGCGAGCGATAGGGATGGGGATTCTGGCAAGGCGTCTGTGCGCCATGCCTCTACTTTCACATATGAAAATCAGTCGCTCGAAAGGTTTGACCTTTCGGGCGGCTTTTTTCTATCCTGATTCCAAAAGGAGGAACTGTAATGGAAAAAGAGCTGGATCTTCAGGCCATCCTGAAGAAAGCAGAAGCACAGCAGGACTTCCCTGATGTGCCTCTCGACGAGTTCACACCGCCAACCTATGAGGAATGGAAGGAGAACTGCATCGCGCTCCTCAAAGGCGCACCCTTCGACAAGAAGATGTACACGAAGACGTACGAGGGCATCACATTCGACCCGATGTACTTCCGCAACACGACGGAAGAAATCCTGCCGCGCGCGTCGTTCCCGGGCATGGATGATTTCCTGCGCGGCTCGTCACCGACGGGCTACATCAAGACGCCGTGGGGCATCGCACAGGCCTGCGACGAGACGCTGCCGGAGGACACGAACGAACTCTTGAAGCACGAGACGGACAAGGGCTCGACCATCTACAACGTCGTGCTCGATGACGCGACGAAAGCCGGCATCGATGCGCGCAAGGCGAAAGCGCCCGGCAAGGGCGGCGTAAGCCTCACGACGCTCGATGACGTGCATGTGCTCTTGGATGGCCTCGATTTCGAGAAATATCCGCTCTACATCTATGCAGGCCGCACGGCGCTGCCGATGCTCTCGCTCGTCGCGGCGACGCTCAAAGCCTCGGGCAAGGGCACGAAGGATCTGCGCGGCTTCATCGCGGCCGACCCGATCGGCGAGCTCGCTGCGGACGGCACGAGCCACGAGCCGCTCGCGGTGCTCTATGACGAAATGGCGGCAGCCGCAAAATGGGCGCTGAAGAATGCGCCGGGCCTGCGCACGGTGCTCGCGCGCAGCGACGTCTACAGCCGCGGCGGCGCGAACGATGTGCAGGAGACGGCCTATACGATCAGCGCGGCCGTCACGTACCTGCGCGAACTCATGGCACGCGGCCTTTCGATTGACGAGGCGGCCAGCCAGATCATGTTCCAGTTCTCGATGGGCGCGAACTTCTTCCTGCAGATTGCAAAGCTCCGCGCCATCCGCCCGATCTGGGCACAGATTGTCGAGGCGTTCGGCGGCGGTGCAGAGGCACAGCGCATGCACGTCCATGCCCGCCCGGCGCTGTTCTTCAAGACGGTCTACGACCCGTATGTCAACATGCTCCGCAACACGACGGAGATTTTCTCCGGCGTCGTCGGCGGCCTCGAGTCGTACGAGAACGAGCCATTTGACGAGCCGATCCGCAAAGGCGACGAGTTCTCGCGCCGCATCGCGCGCAATGTGCAGATCATCCTGCAGGAAGAATTCGGCATGCTCTCCCCGATCGACCCGGCTGGCGGCTCGTGGGCCGTCGAGCGCCTGACGAAGCAGATCAAGGAAAAAATCTGGGCCGAGTTCCAGGAAGTCGAGAAAGCTGGCGGCATCGTCGCCGACCTTAAGGCCGAGCGCCCGCAGAAAGCCATCGCTGACATCCTCGCCCAGCGCTTCAAGAATTCCGAACTGCGCCGCGACCGCATCGTCGGCAACAACATGTATCCGAACATGACGGAAAAGCCGCTCGACCCGCGTCCCGAAAACATGGACGACAACCGCACGGCGCGTACCGCCGTCATCGAGGGCTATCTCAAGGACATCGACGACGTGCACAAAGACGCACTGCTCGGCGCACTCGCCGACGCCGCAAAAGACGAAAGCCTCGTGACGGCCGCCATCGCCGCCGCCGAAGCTGGCGCGACGCTCCCTGAGCTCATGACAGCGCTCGCAAAGGGCGCTGCAGGCGAGGCCGCAACGGTCGCCGCCATCGCGCCGCACCGCTGGAGCGAGCGCTTCGAAGCACTGCGCAAGCGCACGGAAAACTACATCAAAGACCACGACGGCGACAACGTCCGCATCTTCCTCGCGAACATGGGCCCGATTCCGCAGCACAAGGCGCGCGCCGATTTCACGCGCGGCTTCCTGCAAGTCGGCGCGTTCGACGTGCTCATGAACGATGGTTTCCAAACTGTCGAAGAAGCTGCTGCCGCCGCGAAAGAATCGGGTGCCGATGCCTGCGTCATCTGCTCGACGGATGCGACGTACCCCGACATCGTCCCGGCTCTCGCACCGAAGCTCCATGAGGCGCTGCCAGACGCCACAGTCTACCTCGCAGGCGCCGCACCGAAAGACCTGCTCGAAACGTACAAAGCTGCGGGCATTGACGACTATATCTCCGTCCGCGCGAACTGCTATGAGATTCTCGAAGCCCTGCAGAAGAAGAAAGGAATGATGGACTGATGGCGAACCCCGATTTCACGCAGATGGAGCTGAAGACGGCACCCGAGCACACGGAAGCCGAGTGGAAGGCGCTGTTCGAGAAAGAAGCTGGCAAGAGCTTCGACGAGCTCACGCGCCGCACGATGGAGCACATCCCCGTCAAGCCGTTTTACAACCATGAAGAATATGACCACATGAACCACCTCGACTTCGCGAGCGGCATCCCGCCATGCCTGCGCGGGCCGTACTCGACGATGTACGTCTTCCGTCCCTGGACCGTGCGCCAGTATGCAGGCTTCTCGACGGCCGAGGAATCGAACGCTTTCTACCGCCGCAACCTCGCCGCCGGCCAGAAAGGCCTTTCGATTGCATTCGACCTGCCGACGCATCGCGGCTATGACGCCGACAACCCGCGCGTGCTCGGCGACGTCGGCAAGGCAGGCGTCTCCGTCTGCTCCATGCTCGACATGAACATCCTGTTCTCGGGCATCCCACTCGACCAGATGTCCGTCTCCATGACAATGAACGGCGCCGTGCTGCCGATTCTCGCGTTCTACATCCAGTCCGGCATCGAGCAAGGCGTCGATCCGAAAATCATGTCCGGCACGATCCAGAACGACATCCTCAAAGAGTTCATGGTGCGCAATACGTACATCTACCCGCCGGACATGTCCATGCGCATCATCGGCGACATCTTCGAATACACGACGAAGAACATGCCGAAATTCAACAGCATCTCCATTTCTGGCTACCACATGCAGGAAGCCGGCGCGACGGCCGACATCGAGCTCGGCTACACGCTCGCCGACGGCCTCGAATACATCCGCACGGGCGTCAAGGCCGGGCTCCCGATCGACGCGTTCGCGAAGCGCCTTTCATTCTTCTGGGCCATTGGCAAGAACTACTTCATGGAAGTCGCGAAGATGCGCGCCGCCCGCGTGCTCTGGGCAAAAATCGTCAAATCGTTCGGCGCGGAAAACCCGAAGTCGATGGCGCTCCGCACGCACTGCCAGACGTCCGGCTGGTCTCTCACGGCGCAAGACCCGTTCAACAACATTTCGCGCACCTGCATGGAGGCCATGGGCGCCGCCCTCGGCCACACGCAGTCACTCCATACGAACGCGCTCGACGAGGCCATCGCGCTGCCGACGGATTTCTCGGCCCGCATCGCGCGCAACACGCAGCTCTACATCCAGGACGAAACGCGCGTCTGCAAAATCATCGACCCGTGGGGCGGCTCGTACTACGTCGAAGCCCTCACGAACGAAATCATCCGCCGCGCCTGGGCGCACATCCAGGAAGTCGAGCAGCTCGGCGGCATGGCAAAGGCCATCCCGACCGGCCTGCCAAAGATGCGCATCGAGGAAGCGGCCGCGCGCCGTCAGGCGAAAATCGACTCCGGCAACGAGACCATCGTTGGCCTGAACAAGTACCGCCTCGAAAAGGAAGACCCGCTCGAAATCCTCTCCATCGACAACACGGCTGTCCGCAACGCGCAGATCAAACGCCTCGAAAAACTGCGCGCCGAGCGCAACGACGACGATGTGCGCCGTGCGCTCGAAGCCATCACGAAAGCCGCCGAGAGCCGCGAGAACGGCAACCTGCTCGCCTGCGCCGTCGAGGCCGCGCGCGTCCGCTGCTCGCTCGGCGAAATCTCCGACGCCGTCGAGAAGGTCTCGGGCCGCTATCAGGCCGTCATCCATACGATTTCTGGCGTCTATTCCTCCGAATTCACGGACAAGACGGAGCTTGAAAAAGCGCGCCACATGGCGGACGAATTTGAAGAGCTCACCGGCCGCCGCCCGCGTATCTTCGTCGCGAAGATGGGCCAGGACGGCCACGACCGCGGACAGAAGGTCATTGCCTCGTCGTTCGCTGACATGGGCTGGGACGTCGATGTCGGGCCTCTCTTCCAGACGCCGGAAGAAACCGCACAGGATGCCGTCGACAACGATGTCCACATGGTCGGCTTCAGCTCGCTCGCTGCCGGCCACAAGACGCTGCTGCCGCAGCTCGTCGAAGACCTCAAGAAGCTCGGCCGCGAGGACATCATGGTCGCCATCGGCGGCGTCATCCCCGTGCAGGACTACGACTTCCTCTATGAGCACGGCGCCGTCGCGATCTTCGCGCCTGGCACGAACATCCCGGAGGCCGGCATGAAGCTGCTGAAGCTCCTGATGGATCGCGCAAAGGAAGAGGCATCATGAGCGCCCGCGAAGGCGCAGAGCTGCTGAAGAAACTGGCCGAACAGAACGAGGAACAGAAACGCGAAGACGAAGCCGCCATCGCGGCGCATCACGCAGCAGCCGCAAAGGCATCGGAACTGCCTGGCGAAAAAGGCTACACCGTCTCGCGTCCGAGCTGGCGGCCGGAGACCGGCGACGAAAAATTCGCCTGCGGCGTCATGAGCGGCATCGAAGGCATCAAGGACACGACGGTCGGCAATCTGAACCCGGCACTCAAATCGGGCAAGATGAAGCCGCCGCGCCGCATGGTGCTCACGGAGGACGACTACGTCGAAGGCGTGGCCCGTGGCGACCGCATGACGCTCTCGCGCGCCATCACGCTCATCGAGAGCAACAGCCCGCGCCATTTCCCGAAGGCGCAGCGCGTCCTCCAGAGGCTGCTGCCGCGCACGGGCAAGGCGCTTCGCATCGGCATCACGGGCGTCCCCGGCGCTGGCAAGAGCACGATGATCGAGGCGCTCGGCAACATGCTCTGCGACGAAGGCCACCGTGTCGCGATTCTGACCGTCGATCCGACCAGCTCCGTCACGAAGGGCTCGATACTGGGTGACAAGACCCGGATGGGGACCCTTTCCCGCAGGCCGGAAGCGTTCATCCGTCCGTCGCCTGCGGGCGGCACACTCGGCGGCGTCGCGCGCAAGAGCCGCGAAACCATGCTGCTCTGCGAGGCGGCTGGCTACGACATCATCCTCATTGAGACCGTCGGCGTCGGCCAGTCCGAAGTCACCGTGCGCAGCATGGTCGACTTCTTCCTGCTCGTCGTGCTGACGGGCGCAGGCGACGAGCTGCAGGGTATCAAGAAAGGCATCATGGAGCTCGCCGACGCCATCGTCGTCAACAAGGCCGATGGGGACAACCTCGTCAAAGCGAAAGTCGCGCGCGGCGAATTCGAGCGCATGATCGAATTCATCCGCCCCGCCACGCCCGGCTGGCCGACGCACGCCTACCTCGCCTCCGCCGTCAAGAAGACGGGCCTCAAAGAGCTCTGGGAAGTCATCCAGGCCTTCGAGCAGATGACGAAAAAAAGCGGCGTCTTCCAAAAACGCCGCGAAGGGCAGCTGCTCGACTGGATGCATAGCATGATCGACGAGCACCTGCACAACTTGTTCTTTGAAGACCCCGTCATCACGGGCCGCATGCCCGAGGTCAAAGAGGCCGTCCTCCAAGGCAGCATTTCGCCGACGCAGGCCGTCGCCGAGCTCATTGGCATCTTCGACGTCCAGCGCGCGGCCAAGCGCCAGAACGATCTCTTCCATCCATCTTCTCCTCTGCCCCCCTCTCTAAGGGGGGAGGGCCCGAAGGGCGGGGGGAGTCGCGGCGACTGAAAGGAGACGCGTCATGTATCTCAAGCACATCGCTTTTTCCGGCGGGGACCCGCGCGAGCTGCAGGAAATCTTCGACCACGTCCCCGGCGTCATCGAGACGGCCATCGGATGCGTTGTCGCGCCGGAGGGCGATGAAGTCGCCGCCGTGCGTCTCGGCTACAATCCAAAGAAGATGGATCTCTCCATGCTCATGGACATCCTCTTTGCCATCGTCAGCCCCCACAGCCCCGACGGGCAGGGGCATGCACGCGGCCGCGAGTATCGCGCCGGCGTCTGGTACGAAGAGGAAGAAGACGAGCCGCACCTCGAATTCTACATGCACTTTTTGCAGAATCGCGGCAAGCCGCCCGCAGCGACGGGTGCCAGCCTCACGCTCAACGATCCCCTCGAGCACCCGAAGGCCATCCGCCCCATCCACGCAAAAGCGCTCCGCCACCAAGGCTTCACCTCCGCGCCCGACGAAGCGCAGCATTACTACCAGAAGCATCCCGGCGCCGAAAGCGACATCGACTTCGATGCGCTGAAGGGACTGGGCTTCTGAAAACGGACATTTCCCAATCAAACACGAAGGGCGCTGTTGCAGGCAAATGGCAACAGCGCCCTTCGTGTTTCTATATGAAAAACCTGTCAGTTACATTCCAAGCTGTGCATCCATCGCAGCCTGCGGATGCAGCATGATTGTCCGCAAGTATGCCATGGAAGAACTGTCAATCTTGCGCGTTCCCTGTTCCCAGTTTCGCAAGGTGCCGATGGGAATGCCAAACGCCTCCGAGAATTTGCTCTGGGACATATGCAAGTGTTCCCGAATTTCTTTAGGGTCTACGCGATAGACCACCGTCTTCTTCAATCTGCTCTGCGGCACACGCACATCTTCCAGCACCTCGTTCAGACCGTCAATAATGCCTTGCGCAACGGGAGAAAATTCCTCTTTCACGCTCACCCTCTCCTTTCTCTGATGATGCTTTTGATTTGCCCGACAATCTGCCGCATGACTTTCTTTTCTCTCTCGGTCAGGTTCGTCTTGACGTTCTTCGGATAAGCAAAAAGCAGATAAATCGGCTCGCCTTGATCGTAAACATAATAAATCACACGAGCACCACCGCGTTTGCCATGTCCGGACGATGACCAGCGTATCTTGCGCAGGCCGTCCGTATCAGGTATGATGTCCCCTTGTTCGGGATGCAGGCCAAGAAACGTCTTGAAATCCCGTTGTTCTTCTTCATCCCAGAATTGGCTGACGGCCTTCACATACGTTTTTGTTTCGAGCAATGCCTGCGGAATCATTTTCGTATTTTGCATAGGTTTATTATACACCAATGAAGTATATCAGTCAATGAAGTACAATTTCACTCAATATCCTCCACGTTTTCCATTACTTCAAATACTGATGGTAGAACGCCGCGAGCTTGTCCACGATCGGGTCGACGAACTGCGCTTTGTCGTAGAGGTCGAAGTGCGCCGCGCCCGGGACGATGACGAGTTCTTTCGGATCGTTTGCCACTGCATAGGCTTCTTCGCTGAAGTAACGCGACTGCGCATTTTCACCAGCGAACATCAGGAGCGGACGCGGGGAAATCGTATCGACGGCGAGGAATGGGTAGAACTGCATGAGCTGGATCGTGCTCGTGAAGCGGAAATTGCCCGTCACATTCTTTGCATGGCCGCAGTCCGTGTTGTAGTAGTCAAAGGCGTTCCGCACGAACTGCGGCGCATCCGCGCCCGGCTTTTCCGTTGGCAGGAGCTTCGTGATGAGCGGCTTCTCACCAGCTGCTTCCTTCGTGCGCTGCTCGGCGGCGTCCTTGAGCTGCTGCGCGCGCTCTGCAGGCGTGATGTGCCTTCATCTGGAAAAAATCGACACTGAGCAGCTGCTTTGCCGCCGGGGAAGACGGTGCAGACAGCAGCTGATGTGCCGGGGCATCTTCTACAATGCTTCCCGCGTCCATGACGAGGATGCGGTCGGCGATGCCGGAGAGGAGCGGGAGGTCGTGCGTGATGAAGAGGCAGGCGATACCGCGCTCTTTCGTGAGACGGCGGAGGAGCGCGACCATCTTTTTCTGCAACGTCACGTCGAGCGCGCTCGTGACCTCGTCGCAGAGCAGGATGCGCGGCTCTGCGGCCAGTGCTCGTGCGATGGCCGCGCGCTGGCACTGGCCGCCGCTGACCTCGAACGGATGATGCGCCGCGAGCTCCTGCGGCAGTTCGACGAGGGAAAGCAATTCCTCAACGCGGGCTCTGCGCTCAGATGCTGCAAGGCCGCGCACGCGCAAGGGCTCTGCGATGCTCCAGCCGAGCGTGCGGCGCGGGTCGAACGAGGCTTCCGGCAACTGAAAAATCATCTGGAGATATTGGAAACGCTCTGCTGCGCACCTGCCCGCCTGCGCGGCATCAAATGTCGCCGTGCCGATGCGCACAATGCCACTGTCTGCAGACGTGAGACCCGCAATGATCCGCGCTGTCGTGCTCTTTCCACAGCCAGAAACACCGACAAGGCCGGCACATTCCCCCGCTGCGAGCGCAAAGCTCACATCATGGAGCACGTTCTTCCTCGCATATCCTTTTTCCCGCGCAAGAAATGTTTTTTCAAGATGCTCGACAGCGAGCGCAGGTTCTTCTCTCAAGGCCAAAACTCTCTCCCTCCCCCGATGCGCGGCACGGACGCGATGAGCTCCTGCGTATACGCAAATGCTGGATGCGTGAAGACGTCTTCGCACGTTCCCTGCTCGACGACGCGGCCCGCTTGCAGGACGAGCACGCGATCCGCCATATACCAGGCGACGCCCATGTGGTGCGTGACGAGAATGAGCGCCGACCCCTGAGCGCGGCAGAGCGCGAGGAGTTCCCGCACGACGTCCGCCTGCGTGACGGTGTCAAGCGCAGAGGTCGGCTCGTCAGCGAGCAGCACGCGCGGCGAGAGCAGAAGCGCCGCGAGAATGCCGACTCGTGCCGCCATGCCGCCGGAAAGCTCGAAGGGATAGGCATCAAGCACGTCCGCATCGAGGCGGAGTTTTTGCAGGAGCGGCCGCGCATGTGCCTGCAGGTCTTCGCGCGTCCATCCTTTGCCGCGCACGCTGTCCAAAAGCTCGTCGCCAATGCGGCGCACGGGGCAGAACGATGCGCCCGCATCCTGAAAAATCATCGAGAGCGTGGAACCGGCGAGGCCGCGCCGCTCGTCTGCCGACAGCCGCAACAGGTCGCGCCCGTCCAGGAGGATGCGGCCGCCCGTCACGGTACGCGTATCAGACGGCAGGCCGAGGATGGCATGGAGGAGCGTACTCTTGCCGCTGCCCGATGCGCCGACGATGGCGAGCACTTCGCCCATTCGGAGCTGGAAGCTCACGTCATGCACGACGGGATTCCCATTCCAAGAAATGGACAAATCTTGTACGTCCAGCATCCCTTCACCTCCTTCGATGAAACGAATCTTTATTCTTTTGAGAGTTCCGGCGTGATTTCATAGTAGTCCGACGGGTGCGCAGCAAAGCCCGTGACGTTCTTTTTCATGACGAACGACATGCGCAGATGCGAGGCGTAGATGTACGCGCAATCGTCGAGGACCCTCTGCTCCATCTGGATGGCGAGGCGGGCGCGGTTCTGCGCGCCGAACGTATCATGGAGCTCCCGGCCGAGCGATTCGATTTCGTCGCTCTGGTAAAAACCGTAATTGTACGGCGAACCCTGCCGCACATAGGTCGTGAAATACTGTTCCGGGTCGCCGGTCGGCGCTGTGACGTGTGCGTTCGAGAAGAGGTCGTACTCGCCCGTTTTGAGGAAGTTCTTATAGTTGTTCGTCGCATTGACATCGAGCTTGATGCCGATGTCCTTGAGCCCCGACTGCACGGATTCCGCGAGCAGCGGCAGCTCCTGACGGCTCGTATACGTCAGGTAGCGGAGTTCGAGGTCCTTGCCATCCTTGTCGACATAGCCGTCGCCGTCTGTGTCCTCATAGCCCGCTTCCTTCAGCAGTTCCTTCGCACGTTCCTTGTCATAGGGAACGGCATGGACAGCGTTGTCGCCGAACGCCATTGAAGCTGGGAACGGGCCGACAGCTGGCGTGCCCTGTCCATGCAGCAGCACGCTCGTGAAACCTTCCTTATCCACGGCCATCGAGATGGCCTGCCGCACGCGCAGGTCTTTCAGCGCTTCGTTCTTGAAATTGAACGAAATCTGGTAGATGCGCGATGTGTCGGTCTGGCTGACTTTGTACTTGTCGTTTCCCATGAAGAGGTCGAGGCTCGCGTACGGCAGTCCCTGCACGGCATCGAACTCGCCATTCTGCATCGCCATCGTCAGCGTGTCGCCGTCCGTGATGCTCTTGACGACCACCTTGTCCATCTTCGGCTTGACTTCGCCCCAATAGTTTTTGTTCGGCTCGAGGTCGATTTCCGTATCCGTGACAGACGTCGCGACATACGGGCCCGTGCCGACGACGATCTTGTCATGCTCGCCCGCCTCGACGTCGATGATGCATCCATAGGGATCAGAAAGACTATTGAGAAGCGCCGGCGCTTTCTCTTTCGAGCGGATCGTGACGGACTGCCCGTCCGCTGTGATCGTTTCGATGTTCAATTCCTTCGGGGCGCGGTCATGCTTTGCGAGCAGGTCTTCCAGACACTTTTTCACGGCTTCGCCTGTCACCTTCTTGCCATTCGAGAAGCAGATGTCATCGCGGAGGTTGATCTTGACCGTATTGTCGTCGATCTGCTCATAATCCTTCGCCAGCCACGGCTCGAGCTCCATCGCCTCATTGAAGCGAAACAGCGTCTCGCCGATGCCGTAGCGGAGCGTCGACCAGCCGACATAGGTGTCGTGCGGATTCGTGCCGACATTCTCATTCGAGACGCCATAGGCGACCGTGCCGTACGTGAATGTCTTTTGTGCGCCGGATGGCGAGGAACTGCCGCAGCCTGCCGTGAGGAGCGCCGCTGCGGCAAGCAGTGCCAGACTGGCCCGCAGCTTGCGCGAAGGCTTCGTGCGATCTGCATGTTGGAGGTTCTTCTGGATGCGTGGAAGGACGTTCGTCAGTTTCATCGGTGTCTCCTTTTCTCTCAAAAAAATCACTTGCTGCGGGCGTCGAGGACGTCGCGCAGCTTGTCGCCGAGCAGGTTGAAGACCGCAACGGCGACAAAGATGGCGCTCCCCGGCGCGAGGACGACCCACGGTGCCGTCTGGAGCATGCTGCGGCCATTGTTCATCATCGCCCCCCACTCCGCCGTCGGCGGCATCGCGCCGAGCCCGAGAAACGAGAGGCCCGCGAGCTCCATGATGATCGTGCCGACGTGCAGCGCTGCCGTCACGAGGATGGGGCCGGCGATATTCGGCGCGACGTGCTCGAGGAGGATGCGCCCCGTGCCGCGTCCTGCCATGCGCGCCGCCTCGATGTACGGTGCCTCGCGGATGGTCAGCACGAGGCCGCGCGCGACGCGGGCATATTTCGGCCAGCCGATCAAGGCGAGCGCGAGCGCCGCGGACACGAGGCCGCCGCCCATCGCACCCGCGACCGCGATGGCGAACACCATCTCCGGGAATGCGAGGAACCCGTCGGAAATCCGCATGAGCACCGTGTCGAGCCGCCCGCCATAGTAGCCGCAGACCATCCCGATCACGCTGCCGAACACGCTGATGCATGCGAGCAGCAGCAGCGATGCACAGAGCGTCGTCTGCGCGCCAGCGATGACGCGCGACAAGAGGTCGCGACCATAGCGGTCCGTGCCGAGGAGATGCACGGCATCCGGCGGCGCAAGCGCAACGGAAAGATCCTGCGCATAAGGATCCATCGGCGTCAAAAGCGGTGCGAAAACGGCAACGAGCAGCAATACGCCCGCCGCGATGAGATACGGCAAAAGTCCCTTCTTCATCGCACATCCCCCTTTCCCGTTCCGCCGCGTTCCTCCTGATACCGCACGCGCGGATCGATGGCATGACAGAGGAGGTCGGCCGCGAGATTCATGACGACGTAGACAATGGACATCCAGACGACATACGACTGGATGAGCGGATAATCGCGCATGAGAATGGCATCCACTGCCATCTTTCCGACGCCATCCCAGAGGAAGATTGTCTCGACGATGACCGTGCCACCAAGCAGCGAACCGATGGAGAGTGCGAGCAGCGTGATGATCGTGACGAGCGATGATTTCAGCACATCATGCCAGAGAATCCGCCGCTCTGGCACGCCGCGCGCCCGTGCGCCATCGACATAGGGCTTCCGGAGTTCCTCGAGCACGACGGCACGAATCTGCCGCGTGTATTTCGCGCCCATGGCAATCGCAAGCGTCACAGATGGCAGAACGATGGACGAAGGCCCGCTCCCCGAGCTCATGACAGGCAGCCAGCCGAGCTTCAGCGCGAAAATATAAATCAGCAGCAGCGCCACGAAGAAATTCGGCAGGGAATTGCCGATGAACGACAGAAATCGGATGATGGCATCCATAACCGTGTTCTGCCGCACGGCAGCGAAAATGCCGAGCGGCAGCGCGACGAGCAGCGTCAGGGCAATCGACACGAGCATGAGCTCCACCGTCGCGGGAAACCGCTCGGCGAACGTATCGAACACGAGCTTTCCCGAAATGTACGACCGCCCCATGTCGCCTGTCAGGACGCCGCCGAGCCAATGGCCGTACTGCACGAGAAACGGCTGGTCGAGGCCGAGTTCGTGGCGCTTCTCCGCCTTCACCTCTTCCGACACGCCGCCCGTCTGCTCATAGAGGACATCGACAGCATCATCTGCTGCGAACTGCATCATGCCGAACGTCAGGAATGTGACGAACGCGAGGATCGGCACGAGCTGCAGGAAGCGTGCCAGCACGTATCGCCTCATCCGAACCGCCTCCCTGTTCAAAAGAATTTTGGCTCAATCATTTTTTCTGTGGGATGAATGATGCACAGCGAGTCAATGGCGACTCATGTCGATGAGCTTCAAGAAGAAGTATTCATCGTCAGGATATCCATAGGCCTGCCTGCGCAACGTCTTGATCTTGTTGTT
>JALEZZ010000075.1 GCA_022773585.1 Selenomonas sp.
CATCTGGCTTTATCATGTGTTGCATGATAATCTACATTGTTTAGTTTTCAAAGAACACCCGCCGTTCGCTCGGCTCTTTTGTGAAGGGCTTTCGTGAATCAGCTTCTATATGATACCTCAGCGCGTTTGCTTTGTCAAGAACTTTTTTGAAATTCTTTTTTCGAAGTTCACGGCTTCATTGGTTTCATCGTTGTCTGCAGTGCTGTGCTCTCGCTGTCTGCCGCCGACTTGCATTATATTACACGCTTTCGGCGGCGATGTCAACAGTTTTTTGAAATTCTTTTTCGCACCCGCGGAAGTCATGCCCTGCTATTTGTCATGACGTGCAGGGGACTCCCCCCGCCCTTCGGGCCCTCCCCCCTCTGAGAGGGGGGCTGACATACCAAAGGAACTCGCAGGTCCAACATACCTTTCATATAGTTGTTTGGTTGAATCAGGTTTCAACAGATTGACATCTTCTGTCTGGGCGAGGCCGCCGAGGGCGGCTTCGACGAAGGCTTTCATGTGATCGGTCATGGCGACGCCGCGCGCCTTTTTGTGCTGCCACCATTCGTATTCGCTCTGGAATGTGAACTGGTCGCGGCCATAGGCTTTGCCGGCAGCGAGGAAGTCGCAGAGCATTTCGACGGCATAAGGGTATGGCATGTCGACAGGATGCGCGCCGTGGTCGAAGTCATCCTGCCATGCTTCATAATGATGGAGATTGCGGCCGTGATGATGAATCCAGGCGTAGCTGAGACCGTGGTTGTACATCTTGCAGAGCCAGATGGGCGAACCGATGCCGTTGTACCAGTGAACGCTCTCCCAGAATTCCATGCGCGAGAATTTTGACCAGTCGTGCTTGATGCCCTGCCACGGGATGCCCGCGATGCAGGCGAAGTGGAAGACCCAGTATTTGTGGCGCAGGATCATCCATGTATGGCCGAGCAGGCGGCGCGGGAAAGACATGCTCCTGTTGCGGCGCAAGGCTTCTTCGGCACGTTGGTGCATCGGATTGACCATTCGGGAGCCACCTCCTCTCCTTCGCAGATGACAATCGTAAAAATTGTCACACCCTACCTTCGACACTCCCCCTGCCACTCACGTGGCCCTCCCCCCCTCTGGGATAATGTCATTAAGTTAAGCAGGAACACATCGAATTTGAAAGCCTCCCTCTCAGAGGGATGTGCCCGAAGGGCGGAGGGAGTCTCACAAGCACGTCATATGGAATGCATGAGTGTAGCTTATGCGGGCTTCGCAGACTCTTCGATGCCCGCGTAAGATGCAATCGTATATCTCACGCGCCCATCTTGTGAGACTCCCTCAGTCAGCCATTCGGCTGACAGCTCCCTCTCAGAGGGCGCCAACGCACATCGAATTCCTTAACTTAATGACATTGCCCTCTGGGAGGGGGGCTGCTCAAAAAGTTACTGCCATCCTTGTAAAGTCCAGTAATCTTCAATGCCTTTGACAATCGGATAGAAGATGTCTTCGCCATTCGTGATTCTCGTGAGCTGGTAGCAGCCGTCGTCCTGCTGCGTAAGCTCGGCTTTGACGGTCAGCTGCGGGACGAGCTTTCCATAGTCGCTGTCGTCGCCCGTGATTTCGATGACCGCGATGGCCGTGCCGTCTTTTTCCTCGATGCCCGTGACCTTCGCCGTGTAGTGGTCTTCAAATTTGCGGCACTCGTTGGCGAGCCAGTGCGCTTCGCCGTCCGTGCGCGTAACGGGCGTCTCCTTCGGCTGGAGATAGAAGTTCAGCGTGCGGCCGATGAGGGCGAGATCGCTTTCACGGCGGTCGGCGATGTAGTTTTTCATGAACGCCGTGTCATGGCGGAAGAACCAGTCCGCCGGATAAAGCGCATGGAGCTTTTCGATGTCACGTGCGAGGATGGCCGTGCCCTCGTCATAGCTCGCGGCCGCAAGCCCTTCGGTATCGACATAGCGTGCGAGCGTCTCGGCGTCCTTGTCACGGACGGCCTGCACGATTTTTTCCATGGCGTACTCCGGCGTGCGCTCGGCACTTTTCGCATAGGCGTATCCGCCCACGGCGACGAGCACGAGGGCAAAAAGGACTGCAAGGATCTTCTGGGTCTTCATCCGGGTCTCCCCCTTTACAAACACTCTGGGAATGGGCTATGATGGATATAGATAATTATAGTTGATTCTATCACGAAAGGAAAGGTTTATCATGAAAGCAACCCAACACTGTATGACGCCGCTCGCGCAGAGATTCACGGCGGCCGGCCTATTGCGCTTCGCGGCTCCTTCCATCGGGATGATGCTCGTCATCTCCCTCTATTCCGTCACGGACGGCATCTTCATCGGCCGCTATGCCGGCGCGTCGGCGCTCGCTGCGTCGAACATCGTCTATCCTGCGATCAACTTCCTCTACGGTCTCGCCATCATGCTCGCGTCCGGCGGTTCGGCGCTCGTCGCGAAGACGCTCGGCGAGGGCCAGCCGCTGCTCGCGCGGCAGAGGTTTACGTGGATCACGGCGGCGACGCTTTCGATTGGAGTTGCGTTCGCGCTCTTTTTGTGGGCTTTTTTCAGCCCGGTGCTCGCATTCCTCGGCGCGAGCCCGGAGATGCTGCCGGACTGCCGCGCCTACCTCGGCGTGCTGCTGCCGTTCTTCCCGATTGCGGCCGTCAGCATCCTCTTTGACACGTTCTGCATCGCGGACGGCCGCGCGGGGCTCGGCTTCCTCGTGGCTGTCGCAAGCGGCGTGACGAATGCCGCGCTCGACTACCTCTTCCTCGCCCACATGGAACTCGGCATCTTCGGCGCAGGCCTCGCGACGGGGCTCGCCGACCTGCTTGCGGCCGCGCTCGGCTTCATCTTCTTCCTGCGCTTCAGCCGCACGCTGCGCTTCACGCGGTTCACTGCTGAACTTTCCGTGCTCACGTCGGCCGCTTCGAACGGCATTTCGGAAATGGTCACGCAGTGCTCCGTCGGCATCACGACATTCCTCTTCAACCTCATCACGTTCGCCTGGGCGGGCGAGGACGGCGTCGCGGCCATCTGCGTCATCCTCTATGCAGAAATGCTCCTGACGAGCTTCCTCGTCGGCTTCTCGAACGGCGTTGCACCTGTATTCTCCTACCATTACGGTGCGAAGCACGATGGCGAGCTGCTGCACCTGCTCCGCTGCGCGCTCACCATCCTCGCCCTCGCGGGCATCGGCGCCTACGCCTCGGCGCAGGTGCTCGCTGAGCCGCTCGTCGCGCTTTTCCTGCCGCAGGGCGGCAGCGTCGCCGCGCTGACGGAAACGGGCTTCCGCCTGTTCTCGCTGAGCTTCCTGCTCTGCGGCTTCAACCTCTTCACCTCGGGCTTCTTTACCGCCCTCTCCGACGGCCGCACCTCGGCGCTCTGCTCGTTTGCGCGCAACCTCGCAGGCATCGTCATCTTCCTCTTGGTGCTGCCGCACTTCCTCGGCCTCACGGGCGTCTGGCTCGCCGTCCCGGCCGCCGACCTCACGGCCGTCCTGTTCTCCGGCTTCTGCCTGCTCGGCGCAGCGAAGAGCATGCTCTTCCGCTGCCAGCGGAAATTCCCGAAAGTCTTCCGCAAGTATCGCGAGGCGTATGACAACGTGAACTGAAAAAAGCTCCCCACCAAAAGCGATGGGGAGCTTTTTTCATGCTCAAAATGCAAAGGATGCTCAGTAGTTCTTCGCGACCTTCTGGAAGTACGACTGCGGATGTGCACAGATCGGGCAGACTTCCGGAGCCTTGTCGGCTTCGCAGACATAGCCGCAGTTCAGGCACTGCCAGATGACTTTCTCGCCCTTCTTGAAGACTTTGTCCTCTTTGACGTTCGCGAGCAGCAGCTGGTAGCGCTCTTCATGCTCTTTCTCGATGGCAGCGACGCCCTCGAAGAGCTTTGCGATGCGCTCGAAGCCTTCCTCGCGGGCCGTCTTGGCAAAGCCCGGGTACATGCTCGTCCACTCGTCATGCTCGCCAGCAGCGGCGTCCTTCAGGTTGTCGGCCGTATCGCCGATGCCCTGAACGAGTTTAAACCAGATTTTGGCATGTTCTTTCTCGTTGTCCGCCGTCTCCTGGAAGATGTTCGAAATCTGGACGAAGCCATCCTTCTTCGCTTTCGAAGCGTAATACGTATACTTATTGCGCGCCTGCGACTCACCGGCGAACGCAGCCCAAAGATTCTTTTCCGTCTGGGATCCCTTGAGTTCCATGAAAATCTCTCCTTTTCAATCAAACACACAAATCCTAGAAGCGTTCGGGATTCCTCTCCCTCGCGCTGATGCTTTCATTATAGCATCAACGGATAATAATTACAAATTAGAGTTTTGTTGTTTTGTGTTTCACAGTTATTTCAGGCAGAATTCCGCAGGGCTTCTGCTTGTTTCTGCCGCTCTTTGCAAAGGTACATCGCATGGTCGGCGGAGCGCACAACGTCATCCAAGGGCTCGATGCTGCCCGAAGGGCGCGTCGCGCAGCCATGCGCCGATGTGATCCAGTAGCGGAAAGGCAGGCGGCGGCTTTCCTCCAAGAGATCAAGCTCGACCTGCTCCCAGGCGTCCGCGATTTCCCGCTGTGTAACATCCTGGAAGATGACGACGAACTCGTCGCCGCCGACGCGCGCCGTCATGGCGTGCTGACCGTCAAAGACGCGGCTCAGGATGTGCGAGAACGTGATGAGCAGACGGTCGCCCGCCTCATGGCCGAACGTATCGTTGACGTACTTGAAATGATTGAGGTCAGCGTAGAGAATCGTGATGTCGATGTCACGGCGCGCTTCGAGGCGGCGCAGGAGTTCCTGCATCGCCGTGCGACTGCCGCACGGGCAGAGCGGGTCGGTGTAAAGGAACGTGTCGGAGCGGCGCCAGCTCTTGAGGATGTGCGCGAACGCAAAGACGAGCAGGATGGCCACGAGCGACAGCGCGAGGATCATGCGCTCGAGCCAGATGGCCGCGCCGTCGCGCTGGTAGTACGAAATCATCGCGAGCATGAAGAAGAACAGCAGGCCGATCGAGGCCGGCACGGCCGTCAAAAGGCCGCGGTCGAGGCGTCCGAGGCGCAGATGGACGCCCAGGCCCTGACGAAGCTGTCTCGGCATGACGTCCACCTCCTCGTTGAAGTTACCGTTTCGTCCTATTTGTTTTTTATTCTAGTGCTTATTGATTGGTTTGTCTATTACGGATTGTGGATTGTTTTCCATTCCACCCTCCGGCCCCGTTGACGCTCTCCCCTAAACATGATAGAATGATGTACGTTCCTTTGAAAGGTCGGACCGCAGCGTCCGGGTCTCGCGCAATGGCGCCTCACGAACCACGTCAGGTCCGGAAGGAAGCAGCGTTAAGAGAGATACGTCATGTGCCGCGAGGGTGCCTGGAGGCTGTGGCCCGTCGTTTCAAAGGAGGCAAAGAAGCCCGAAGCTTGCAGGCGGTTCCTGCGGCTCCGGGCTTTTGCTTTTGGGATTTCAAGATTACATGACGTTCTGCGGCGTGCCTTTGAGATAGGCCGCGATGTTCTGGAAGGCGATGACGGCGCGCTTCTGGAGCGCTTCCTTCGTCGCGAATCCGATGTGCGGTGCGAGGAGGATGTTCTTCGCATGGAGCAAGGCGTGGCCCTCCTCCATGGGCGGCTCATGCTCAAAGACGTCGACAGCAGCACCGGCAAGGCTGCCTTCGTTCAGGGCATCCGCAAGCGCGGCACTTTCGACGACGGGGCCGCGCGCCGTGTTGATGAGGATGGCGGATGCCTTCATCTTCGCGAGTTCCGAAGCGCCGATGAGACCGCGCGTTGCATCCGTGAGCGGCACGTGCAGCGAGACGATGTCCGAAGCGGCAAGGAGCTCATCGAGCGTCACGAACGTGACGCCGGGGATGTCTTTCTTGTGGCGGTTATAGGCGAGGACTTTGCATCCAAAGGCTTTCGCAAGTGCCATCGTCTTCTGCCCGATGGCGCCAGCGCCGATGACGCCGAACGTCTTGCCTGAGAGTTCGAGCCCGAGGAGTCCCGTGCGGTCCTTGCCGCCGCGCACAGCTTTATCGCAGGCCGCGAGCTTGCGATAGAGCGCGATAGCCATGCCGATGGCGAGCTCGCTGACCGCCTCGTTCGCGTAACCGGAGCAGTTCGAGACGGTGATGCCCTTTTCATGGCAGGCATCCATCGCGACATGATCGACGCCCGTGAACGCGACACTGAGGAACTTCACGCTCGGTGCGGCATCAAGCACGGAAGCCGGGAGCGGCGTATTTGCAAGCATGACGATGTCGGCGCCTTTCGCGCGCGCGGCTTTTTCCGCTGCGTCTGCGGGCTTCGCATTGTGATAGACGAGCTCGCAGCCCGGGGCGTATTCCGCCTGGAGCTTTTCCGCCTCTTCTTCCGTGATGCCGAGCGGCTCGATGATGGAAATCTTCATAGAAATGTTCCTTTCTGTCTTTTTTCAAAAAAGGTGGGAGATGTATGCCGACCATCCGCTGGTTCCTGAATGACAGCGGCCTCAGCAATCTGAAGCTGCGCGTCGGGGAAACGCACCTCGATGACAAGATTACGAGCGTGAATGTCCTCGACAACCCCGATGTCAGCAAATGGTTCAAGCGCGGCGAGCTCATCCTGACGACGGGATTCGTCTTTGCAGGGAGCGAGAAGCTCCAGCGAAGCATCGTGCGCGATCTCAAGGAGATCGGCTGCGCGGCGCTTGCCGTCAAGATCCGCCGCTTCTTCCACGCCATCCCCGAGGCGCTGCTCGATGAAGCAAAGCGGCTGGATCTGCCGGTCATCGAACTGCCATTCTTCTATGGATTCTCGGAGATTTCACGCATCGTATTCGACGAGCTCTATCGCGAGGCGCATGCGGACGCACGTGCCGAGGATGATTTCCTGCGGCAGATGATGGATCATGTGCTCGCGCATGATGCCATCGAGACGCTGCTGCAGGAGACGGCGGACTTCCTGCGCCTGCCGCTCGTCCTGACGGATGATGCCGATGCACCTCTCTCCATCGCCGTGCCGAAAGCGGCAGGCGCGATGTCCTTTGACGAAGCGGTCGCGCTGGCAAAAGAACGTGCAGGAGAACCTGCCGAAGATGCCATCCCGCTGCCAAACCAGCATGGACGCATCTTTTTTCTGCGAAAGAACGGCTCTGACGAACTGGATGCACCACAGCCAGACGGCGCGCTGCTCGCCCGCATCCTGCAACTCCTGGCGCTCTCGCTGGAGCAGGGCAATGTGACGCGCCTCACGGAGGAGCATCGTTCGGCGTTCTTCCTGCGCTTCCTCATGGACAAGAAGGATGCTACGGAGGAAGAACTGCGGAATTTCTGCGCGTTCTATGGGTTCGACATCAAGAGTGCATGGATCTGCCTGACGTTTTCGCTCGCAGGCTGCAAGACGCGCAAAGCCGAAGTGCGCAAGCTCCTCCAGGAACTCCTGCGCACATACCTCCCCGAGGGGGCACGGCCATTTTTCTGCACGAACGAGCAGCTTGCCTGCTGCTACGACCTGTTCCCTGCCCGCTGCCACCGCCTGCGGGCGCTCCACATGGTCATCGCGCAAGCAGAGCAGACGAGCGCGGAGCTCGCCCGCCAGGGCTTTCCGCCCCTCCCGAGCGGAATCAGTGCCTGCCACGCGGACGTGCGCGACCTCGGACGGGCACTGACGGAAAGCCTCACGGCGCTGTCTTCGGGCGAGGCAGAACCGAAGCCGCATTCGTTCCTCCACGAACTGCCACGGCGCCTGCTCTCGCTCGAATCCAAAGCCTCATCGGAGCTCTGCAGCCATTTTCTCGCGCCGATTGCGGCCTTTGACCGCACGAATCACACGGAGCTTCTGCGGACGCTCCAGATGTATCTTTCGTGCAACTGCAACGCGAGCCTCGCGGCGAAAGAGCTCTACCTGCACCGCAACACGATGACGAACCGCCTCGAAAAGATCAAGGAGCTCGCCGGCGTCACGCTGAGTGATGCGCAGGAAAATATGCTGCTTTCGCTCGCCATCCTTGCGCAGGAGCCGTTCACTCGTTCGCCATCGCAATGAGCGTATCGGCGAGCACGTCCGTGCCGGCAGCGAGGTCGTCATAGCCTGTCCATTCTTCTGGGCTGTGGCTGATGCCGTCCTTGCTCGGCACGAAGATCATCGCGACGGGCGCGAACTCGCCGACAAGCATGGAGTCGTGGAACGCACCGCTGATCGTGTACTCGTACGAGATGCCCTGCGCTTTGCATGCGGCCTCGATCTTCTGCGTGATGGCCGGTTCGCATTTCATCGGATGGTCGTTGTTGTACTCCGTGAGTTCATACGTGACGCCCCGGCGCTCGGCGATTTCGCTGAGCGCTTTTTTCATGCGGCCGATGAGCTCATTCTTCTTGTCAAAATCGCAGTCGCGGATGTCGATGGAAAATTTCACGCAGCCGGGGATGACGTTGACCGCATTCGGGATGACATCGACGCGGCCGACCGTGACGGTCGTGTATTCGCTCGTCGAGGTGCGGCCAAGGTGTTCGAGCATGAGCGCCATCTCGCTGGCCGCCATGTAGGCGTCGCGCCGCTCGTCCATGCTCGTGCCGCCCGCATGGGACTGCCGCCCCGTGACGACGACGTCGAACACGCTCGGCGCGCAGATGGTCTTGACGATGCCGATGGTCTTCCGGTCGCGCTCGAGCACGCCCGTCTGGTCGATATGGAGCTCGACGGCGCCATGTACGGCGCCGCGCTTCACAGGCACCTCGTCAAAGGCGTCGACAGGAAAGCCGAGCTCATCGAGCACGTCATAGAGCGTCTTGCCGTCATCGTCATGGAGCTTCTTCGCGTCTTCTGCGCCGAGCTTCCCCGCCATGGCCCGGCTGCCGAGGCAGCCGAGCTTGAAGCGCGTCGGCTCCTCGGACGTGTAGACGATGACGACGATGCTGCGCGCCGTCTGGACGCCCGCCGTGCGGATCATGCGCACGGCTTCGAGTCCGGCGACAACGCCGCTCATGCCATCGAACATGCCGGCATTCAGCACGGTGTCGATATGCGAGCCCGTCCAGACGGGCGGGAGCGTCGGGTCTGTGCCCTCATAGATGCCGAAGATGTTGCCGATGGCGTCTTCCTTCACGGTCATGCCAAGCGCGCGCATCTCCGACTTGACGTAGTCGCGCGCAGCGACTTCGGGCTTCGTGAACAGCACGCGTGTCGTGCCGAAGTCCGGCGTCGAATTGAAGCTGTTGATATGTTCCAGCCAATTCTGGATGTGCTTTGCATCCGCTTTGATGTTTTTCATAAGAACCTTCCCTCCGATTTTTTCGCAGGATTTCGCAACAGCGTTACCCTCTCCGCCCCTTCGGGGCACCTCCCCCAGAGGGGGAGGCTATGCTTTCCGAAGGAGGCGGCCTCTCGGATTGCCTTGGAATACACCGTCCGCATAGACCGCTTTGCCGCGCAGGTATGTTGCGACAGGTTTGCCTTTGCCTTTCGTGCCGACAAAGGCGGAAAACTTGTTGAGATACTCAAGATCATCTTCACGAACCACCCACGATTGCTCCGGGTCGAGCAGGACGAAATCGGCGTCGAGGCCTGGGGCAAGACGTCCCTTGCGGTCATCAATGCCAAAAATCCTGGCTGGATTCGCCGCAAGGACGCGGGCAATGAGCGTCGGCGAGGCGTGCCGCTGGTTCACTGCATAATCCCAGAGCGCAGAGAGTGTCGTCTGGACGCCGCTGAGGCCGCCCCAGGCACCAAACATTCCTTTTTCACCGTTCGTATCTTTTTCATCAAGGCGGCTCGGCGAATGGTCGGAGCAAATCGTGTCAAGCGTGCCATCCGCAAGATACGCAAAGAGTCCGTCGGCGGCGACCTGGTCGCGCAGCGGCGGCGAGCATTTGAAAATGCCGCCATGCCTCACGAGGTCATCCCCCGTGAAGAGCAAATAATGCATGCACGTCTCGGCCGTGACATGGAGCCCTTCGGCCTTCGCCTGACGGATGAGCTCAGCGACGCGCGGATGGGAGACGTGGCAGATATGCGCGCGGCCGCCCGTTTCGCGCACGGCCTGCAGAATATCCTCGACGGCTTTTTCTTCCGCTTCGACGGGACGCGCCATAGCGTAATCCGCCGCCGTCGTACATCCGTCCGCAAGCGCTTTTGCCTCGCCATCCCGCACCATCGCGTCATCCTCGCAGTGGAATCCAGCAACGGCGTCGTACTGCTTCAGCAACGCGATGCGGTCGCGTGCTTCAGAAATCGTGAGGTTCGTGTAATCGCTGCCCCCGTAGGACAGGAAAGACTTAAAAGCAAGCGCGCCTTCCTCGGCAAGGCCTTTCAAATCTGCGCGGTTTGTGCGGATGAGCGAGCCCCAGAATCCGAAATCGACATAGGAACGTCCGTCAAGATATGCTTCCTTGGCCCGAAAAATGTCCGCATTGTCAACGGTCGGCTCGTTCTGCACAGGCATGTCGATGACAGTCGTGATGCCACCAGCAGCAGCCGCTCGGCTGCCATGCGGGAAATCTTCACGCCAGGTATAGCCAGGATCATTGAAATGCACATGGTCATCGATGCCGCCCGGAAGAACATATTGCCCTTTTGCATCAAGCATTTCTGCTGCATCAGGCGCAGGTGTCCCTTCCAGATAAAGCCCTTGGATGCGGCCATCCAGGATGCCGAGACTGCCACGCAAGACCTCGCGCTCCGTCACGAGCCGAGCATTCGTCACCAAGAGATCGAGCATGCTGTCATCTCCTCATCTTTCCCGATGTTCAAATTGTGACATCGTCTGGGAAAATTTTCTTCAGGACGGACGTATCGATGTAGTTTTTCGTGTCAGGAACTGCCTGGATATTGTTCATGTCCTTCATGAAGTTCGCCATATTGTTCGCACCATCGATGAACTGCTGGTCGAATTTCATCGCATAGACGTTCTTCTTCATGATGCGCAGGCAGGTATCTTCATCGATATTGATGCGCTTTGCGACGATTTTCGCGGACTCCTCTGGATGCTCGTTGATGTAGTCCGTAGCCTTGCGGAGTGCGCGCAGCATTTTTTCAACAGCTTCCGGATTCTGCTTGAGGAAGTCGTCCTGCACCTGAAGCGTCATGTAGAAATCAATCCAATGGACGTCGCCCTCAGCCCCCGGCAGATACGACTTCGTGCCGCTGAAGAGCTCTTTGCCTCCTTGCTGCACAGCCTTGCCAATCCACGGTTCCCAGGCCGCGAGCGCATCGATGTCGCCGCGCTCGAGCGAGGCGAGCTGCTCCGATGGCGCAAGATTGACGAACTGGAGCTTCGAAATGTCTGTGCCCGTCGCTTTGCACATGTTCTGTACGGCAATGAGGACACCAGCACCATTCGTCATGCCGATGCGCTTGCCTTCAAGGTCTTTCGGGCTGTTGATGGTGACATTCTTGCCCGCGACGACAGCCTGCGTTCCGGCGGCATTCGCAAGCGGCGTGACGACTTTGACATGGACACCGTTCGCGGCGACGGAAATGTTGTTGTAGATGGAACCGAAGCAGACTTTTGCCTCGCCGCTTGCGACAAGCGGCGCATTGTCGTCTGGCCCGTTCATGAGCTTGTTCTCGATGTCGAGGCCCTCTTCTTTGAAGAAACCTTTTTCCTCAGCGATAATCTGCTGGCCGGAGACCTGCGGATCAAGCTCGCCATAGGCGACGATCTTCGTCGGAGTCCCGCTGCTTGCAGATGGCTGGCTTCCGCCGCCGCACCCCGTGAGTGCACCAGCCATGAGGCCGAGGCCGAGAACCGCTGCGAGGACTTTCTTCCATTTCGTATTCTTGATGAACATCGTGGTTCCACCTTTCTTTTTCCCGTAAGATGTGAGCATTATCATTTTTCCACGGCTTTGCCGCTCGCGACTGCCTTCCAGCGGAACAGCCGCTTCTCGATGAGGCACAGGAACCCGTAGAACAGCGTGTATTCGAGGCCGATGAGCGTGGCCGCGAGGAACATGTCCGCCATCTTGAACCAGTTCTTCGCATTGACGATGATGTAGCCGAGACCGCTCGACGCACCCATCATCTCGGCGACGACGAGGGCGGAGAACGTCAGCGCGAGCGTGATTTTCATGCCGGCGAAGATGTGCGGCATGGCCGAATTCAGGATGACTTTCGTGAAGACCTGCCACTCCGTCGCGCCGAGGCTCTTCGCCGAGCGGATCAGCAGCGGGTCCGTCGCCTTGACGCCGTCGATGATGTACGTCATGAGCGGGATGAACGTCGCATAAGCGATGAGCGCAATCTTCGACGACTCGCCGATACCGAACCAGATGAGGAAGATCGGCAGGAACGCGAAGACCGGGATGGGCCCGACCATGTTGAGAATCGGGGAGAAGATGTTGTCCACGTCACGGCGCATCGCGATGGCGAGGCCGAGGACGAGCGCAACGACGACGCCGATCAGGAAGCCCGCGATCATGCGGAAGAAGCTGATGCCGATGTGCGTGACGAGCGTGCCGTCCATGAGGTACTGCCAGCCCGTCTCGACCACCATGAGCGGCGACGGCAGGAACACGGGGTTGAACCAGTTCGCCTGGCCATTGAGGTAGCAGACGACCTGCCAGAGAACGAAGAAGATGGCGAGCGAAACCGCCTTGTAGTATTTGTCGTTGCGCGCCTTGCGCTCCTCGAGGATCTTGCGCGGGACGACGTCTTCCTCGACGTGCGGTTCCGGCGCGAACTGCGAGAGCACGAGGCCGTCGTGAAACGACATCATCCGCCCGCCAAACGGGAGCTTCTGTGCAAAATCGGCTTTCATGGGAATCCCTCCATTCATTTCCCGCGGCTTCATTCGGCAATCAGCGCTTCCTGCACGCCGCCCGAAAGATGCTCGGAAAAGAGATCGACATAATTTTCAAAGGCCTCGGACCGGATGTCGCGCGGACGCGGCAGATCGATGGGTTCGTCGAGCGCGACCTGCCCCTCGGCGAGGATGACGACGCGGTCGGCGAGGTAGACGGCCTCGGGAACGCTGTGCGTGATGAAGAACACCGTCTTCTTGCTGAGCTGCCAGATGCGGACGAGCTCCTTTCGCATCGTGTCGCACGTCAGCGCGTCGAGCGCGCCGAGCGGTTCGTCCATGAGCAATACGGCCGGGTCATTGACGAGCGCGCGGGCGATGCCGACGCGCTGCGCCATGCCGCCTGAGAGCTCGGCGGGGTACGCGTTCTCGTACTCCTTGAGGCCGATCATCTCGATGTATTTATCCGCGAGCTCATGGACATCCTCGCGCTTCTTGAGGCGCGGGCCGAACTCGATGTTCTCGCGAACCGTGTACCACGGGAACAGCGCGTGCTGCTGGAACACGACGCCGCGCTCCTCCGACGGGCCGTCGACATCCTTTCCATTGACGACGATGCGCCCCTTGTCCGGCCGGAGATACCCCGCAAGAAGATTGAGGAGCGTGGACTTGCCGCAGCCGCTCTTGCCGAGCACGCAGATGAACTGGCCGTCCTCAATCGTGAGGTTGACATCCTTGAGGATGTACTTCGGCTTGCCATTTTCCGTATCAAAGGCTTTGTGGATGTATTGGAATTCGACGCTCATCCGAAATCCCTCCCTCTCTCTGCCACCTGCTTTCTATAGATGGCTCCGATAAAAAGAAAACGACGCACAAGGAAGGCTCTGCTTCCTCATGCGCCGTTGCATGATCGTATCTGCTTGTGCGTCTCCCGTGCGCCTTGTTTGCCGCTCGGGATGGTTTCATTATAGCGGCGGACGCTCCCGCTCGCAATGTGCAACTTTCACATCCATTGTGGATACACTTGGGCGCATTGCCACTTTCCTGGGAAAAAGCAACTATCACAGTCAAATATGCGGAATCTGTGCATATTTCACATTGCAGGCCGCTTCCTTCTTCTCTATAATGAAAGCAACCACGTTGACAAAGCCGTCGCGCCTCCAGATTCTGGATGCACGGCGGTTTTCTGCATCAGAGGGAGCAGAACGCTCCGAAAAGAAAGGATCCTGCCTTATGAGTTATCTGAATGGACAGACAGGCTATCGCGCCTCGCTGCTCGCGAATCGCTCCGTCATTGGAAAGAACTACGTCGTGCTCGAGCCGGACGGCCTCGTGAAAAACGTCGTGCCGGGCTACGAAGGCTGCGACGTGACGATCCTCGGTTCGCCTGCGATGGGCGCGACATTCGCCGACTACCTCGTGACCGTCCATCCGGGCGGAAAGAACACGGGCATCGGCGGCAACGGCATCGAATCGTTCCTCTACGTCGTCTCGGGCACCGTCACGGTGAAGAACGACGACGCTTCGGCCGAGCTCACGGCCGGCGGCTATTTCTACAGTCCCGAAAGCCTGCTGATGACGTTTGCGCACACAGGCGCGAACGATGCCGTGCTCTACGTCTACCGCCGCCGCTATGTGCCGCTCGCAGGCCACAGCGCGCATACGGTCACGGGAAACGCAGGCGATATTCCCTATAAAGATTACGAGGGCATGACGACGGCGCAGAGCAAGGATTTCCTGCCCTCCGCCAGCGACCTCGGCTTCGACATGAACATGCACATCCTGAAATTTTCCCCAGGTGCCTCGCATGGCTACGTCGAGACGCACGTGCAGCAGCACGGCATGTACTTCCTCCAGGGCAAGGGCATGTACCTCCTCGATGACACATGGATGCCGCTCGAAAAGGGCGACTACTGCTTCATGGACTCGTACTGCCCGCAGGCCTGCTACGCCGTCGGCGACGAAGACTACATCTATATCTACTCAAAGGACTGCAACCGCGATGTGGAACTGTGAAAAAAGCGCTGCGCGCATCGAAAACGACCTGAACGCACTCCAGGCGTTCACATCCACGCCGGGCGCCGGCTGCACGCGCCTGCCATTCACGAAAGAAACGCGCACGGCAGCGGACTATCTGAAGCAGGCGATGGCAACAGCAGGGCTCGCCGTCACGGAAGATGCTGCTGGCAATGTCATCGGCGTACGCGCGGGCCGCGACCGCAGCCTGCCCGCCATCGTCTGCGGCTCGCACTACGACTCTGTCGTGCACGGCGGCAACTATGACGGCATCGCCGGCGTCGTCTGCGCCATCGAACTCGCACGCGTGCTCGAGGAAGAGCACGTGACGCTCGCAGCGGACTACGTCGCCATCGCGTTCATGGACGAAGAAGGATGCCGCTTCGGCACGGGCTATTTCGGTTCACGCGCCGTGCTCGGCGAAATGGACGCTGCGGAATGCCGCACGTTTTCCGACCTCGACGGCATCACTGTCTATGATGCGATGAAATCGTACGGCCTCGATCCCGAGCGCATCGCGGACGCCGCATGGCCGGCCGGCCGCCTCGGCCGCTACTTTGAAATCCACATCGAGCAGGGACGCGTACTCGAAACGTGCGGTGCCGACCTCGGCATCGTCAGCGGCATCGTCGGCATCCACCGTGCGCGCGTGACCATCGAAGGGCGTGCCGATCATGCGGGCGCAACGCCGATGCACCTGCGCCGCGACGCCGTCGACATGGCGGCACAGGTCATCGTCGAAGCCGGCCGTCTCGCAAGGCAGGAAAAAGAAAGTGGCGCCGTCGCAACCATCGGCTGCATCGAGGCAGATCCAGGCGCCGTCAATGTCATCGCAGGACGAGCGGCCTTCAGCATCGACGTCCGCTCGACGGATGCGGCTGCCATCGATTGCATCCTCGCAGGACTCCGCCGCAAACTCGACGATGTCACGCATGATTGCGGCGCCTCGTGGACGGCCGAGCAAACACTCGCCGTCGCGCCCGTCCGCATGAGTGAAGACCTCCAGGCGCGCCTGAGCGCCAGCGCCGCTTCGTACCAATATGCAACGCATGTGCTCCCAAGCGGCGCCGGCCACGATGCCCTCCCCATCTCCTCTCATGCCGAAACAGCGATGCTCTTCGTCCCAAGCCGAAACGGCCGCAGCCACGCACCTGAAGAATACACGCCGCCCCCTGCCTTTGCCAAGGCTGTGCACGTCCTCTTCGATGTTCTCCGCACACTGCCAGCCAACTGAATTTCTGATTCCTTTTCCCTGCGCCTCGTTTCCTTTCCGAAACGGGGCGCTTTGTGCTATACTTTTCTGGAAGAAGTTTTTTCAGGAGGCAGCAGCATGGCGTACATCGCACTCTATCGGAAATGGCGGCCGCATACGTTCCGCGACCTCGTCGGGCAGGATCATATCTCGCGCACGCTCTCGCAGGCCATCACATCGGGCCGCATCGGCCACGCCTACCTTTTCTCCGGGCCGCGCGGCACGGGCAAGACGAGCACGGCGAAAATCCTCGCGATGGCGTTGAACTGCAAGGAAGGCCCGACGCCCGACCCGTGCGGGAAATGCGAAAGCTGCCAGCGCATCATGGACGGCTCGTCCATGGACGTCTTTGAAATCGACGCGGCATCGAACCGCGGCATCGACGAAATCCGCGGCCTGCGCGAGACGGTGAAGTTCGCGCCCGCCGAGGGCCGCTACAAAGTCTACATCATCGACGAGGTGCACATGCTGACAGCCGAGGCGTTCAACGCCCTGCTCAAAACGCTCGAAGAGCCGCCCGCGCACGTCGTCTTCATCCTCGCGACAACGGAGGCGCACAAGGTGCCGCCGACCATCCAGTCGCGCTGCCAGCGCTTTGACTTCCGCCGCATCACGGCCTCTGAAATCCAGGGACGGCTGCGCTACATCTGCGACGAGATGAAGACGGAAGCCGACGACAAGGCGCTCGAACTCATCGCGCTGCAGGCGGACGGCGGCCTCCGCGACGCGCTCTCCATCCTCGACCAGTGCATCTCGCTCTCGGACGGCCGCGTGACGGAGGCGCAGGTGCAGGAAATGCTCGGCCTCGTCGGCCACAGCTGGATCTACCGCATGACGGAGGCCCTCGCGGCGGGCAAGGCGCAGGACGTGCTGAACCTCGTCGCCGAGCTCCTGCGCGACGGCAAGGACCTGCGGCAGATCGTCGCCGAGCTCGAACTGCACCTCAGGAGCCTCATGATCTATCAGGCGGCTGGCACGGTCGAAGGGCTCGATCTCTACGCAGAGCCCGAAGACGTCCTGAAAAAGCAATCGGCGTTCTGGAAGGACGAGACCATCATGCAGATGCTCGCGCGGCTCCACGAAACGACGCAGGAACTGCGCTGGTCGCCGCAGCCACGCATCACGGTCGAAATCGCCCTGCTCGCGCTCTGCCGCGGAGAGCTCGGCGGCGTCGCATTCGGCGGAGGTGTCTCCTCTGCAAAGCCAGCCGTCCCCGAACGCGATGCTGCAAACGGCCCCGTCGCCGATGCCCGCTTCTCTCAGCTCGAAGCGAAAATCGCGCAGCTTGCCGCCCAGCTCGCCGCACGTCCGGCAGCGCCGCCCGCAGGAGCCAGCACGTCTGCAGCCGCCGCAAGTGCGCCCAGCTCGAATGCATCCAGCGTCCCCGCTGCTCCAAAGATTGCGCCGTCCATGCCTCGTCCTGCCAGCAGCGCAGGCACGCCCGCACCGAACGTCGCGATTTCCGAAGACGACCAACTCCTCTGGCAGAAAGTCGTCCAGACGTTCCGCGACCAGAGCCGCATGTCGACCGTCGCCTGCCTCCAGCAAGCGGCTTTCTCCGGATTTTCCGGCGGCCGCTGCTATCTGACATTCCCGACCGACATGCTCGCCCAGCTCACGATGCGCATCTACCGCACGCAGGTCGAGCAGGTGCTCGCCGGGCTCTTCGGCCACGAGATGCAACTCGTCTGCACAGCCGCGGCAGTGCCGCCACCGCCGCCCGCACCGCCGAAACCCGCAAAGCCGGAAAAACCGCCGCTCCCCTACGAAGAGCACCCGGCCGATGTCGACATGGACGCCCTGCCGCCCGAACAGCAGAAGAACCTCCAGAACGCCATCGACATCCTCGGCGGCGACATCATCGAGCCCCCGCCGCCCATCAGCGACGCCGACGCTCCGCCGCCACCGGAAGAAGAATGAGGCTGCGAATTGACGGAGGCCCCATTTTCTGCTACTCTAAAGGAAGAAAACGACCAAAATTTCAACCACGAACCGAGAGGAGAACACACATATGTTTGGTGGAATGGGCAACATGGGCAACATGGCCGGCATGATGAAGCGCGTCCAGAAAATGCAGAACGAAATGAAGAAGATGCAGGACGAGCTCAAGCGCAAGACCGTCGACGTCACGGCTGGCGGCGGCGCCGTCAAGATCGTCATGGACGGCGAGAAGCAGGTGCAGAGCCTCACGCTCGACCCGGCCGCTGTCGATCCCGAGGATGTCGAGATGCTGCAGGACCTCCTGACCGCCGCGTTCAACGAAGCGACGCGCAAGGTCGATGACATGATGAAGACCGAGATGGGCAAGCTCGCGAGCGGCCTCGGCCTGCCGCCGGGAATGATCTGATGCAGTACATCGCACCCCTCCAGAAACTCATTGAACACTTTCGCGCACTGCCGGGCATTGGCCAGAAGACGGCAGTGCGTCTTGCGTATCATGTGCTCGACATGCCGCCAGCGGACGCCCGCGCCCTCGCGGACGCCATCCTCGAGGCAAAGGAAAAAATCGGCTATTGCAACACCTGCTGGAACCTCAGCGACCAGAACCCCTGCGCCATCTGCGCCTCGGAAAAGCGCGACCACAGCGTCATCTGCGTCGTCGAGCAGCCGCAGGACGTCGCCGCCATGGAGCGCATGCATGAATTTCACGGCGTCTACCACGTCCTGCACGGCGCGCTCTCGCCGCTCGAAGGCGTCGGCCCCGACGACCTGCGCATCAAGGAGCTGCTCGCGCGCCTCTACGATGACACCGTCAAAGAAGTCATCATGGCGACGAATCCGACCGTCGAAGGCGAGGCGACCGCCATGTACCTCGCAAAGCTCCTGAAGCCAGCAGGGCTCAAGGTCACGCGCATCGCCCACGGACTGCCCATCGGCGGCGACCTCGAGTACGCCGACGAAGTCACACTCGCCAAGGCCATGGAAAATCGGAGGGAAATCTAAATGTTTGAAACCGTCATCGGCGTCGCCATCGGCATCATCATCCTCGCGCTCATCATGAAGCTCGTCGCCTTGCCGATCCATCTCTTTTGGAAATTCATCACGAACAGCATCATCGGCGCCATCATGCTCTGGGTCGTCAACCTCTTCGGCGCAAACGTCCCCATCGACATCTTCCGCGCCCTGATTGCCGGCGTCTTCGGCATCCCCGGCGTCATCGTGATTCTGTTGTACCAGTATCTCTGACCTCATGAAAAAACGCAGCTTCCGCCATGCGACATCGCACATGCGGAAGCTGCGTTTTTTCTTATGGACGATTTTCTCAGAATTGGAACTTCTGCAGCGTCCCCTGCAGGTCTTGGGCGAGCTTGGCGAGGGAATCGCTCGCGCTCGCGATTTCAGAAGCCGAAGCGGACTGCTCTTCCGTCGCGGCCGAGACATTTTCCATCTCGCTCGCAACGGTCGCGCCCTGCGCATCAATCTCCTGGATGCTGCCCGAGATGCCATTCGCGGCATCGGCGGCCTCTTTCATCGCCTGCGCCATCTGTTGGACTTCCTGCGAGACATTGTTGACGTAGCCTTGGATGCCGCGGAACGTCTCGCGCAGGCCTTCGACGCTCTTCGCGCCCTCGGCGACGGCCGTGCTGCCCGCCTGCATCGACGTGACAGCGCGGCTCGTATCCTTCTGGATGCCCTGAATCAGCGTCTCGATCTGCTGAGCAGCCTCGGCCGATTCCTCGGCAAGCTTGCGCACCTCGTCGGCAACGACGGAAAAGCCGCGTCCCTGCTCGCCTGCGCGTGCTGCCTCGATGGCCGCGTTGAGCGCGAGCAGATTCGTCTGCTCCGCGATGCCGGAAATGGTCTCGACAATCTGCCCGATTTCCTGCGAACGCGCGCCGAGCTGGTCAACGATGGCCGTTGATTCACCGACCGTCGATTCGACGCTCTTGATCTGCTCGACGGAAGCCGCGATGGCCGTGCCGCCCGCTTCCGCCTGCTCGAATGCAGCCGCTGCGTGCTCCGCAACCTTGTCCGCCTCGCCCTGCAGCTTCTGCACGGTTTCCGAGACATTTCCCACCGACTCTGTGCTGACATCGATGCCCTTCTGCTGGTTCACGACAGCGTTCGATGCCTGCTGGACGGACTGTGCCACCTGGTTCGACGCCTGCGCCGATTGCTGCGAGCTGGCCGTGAGTTCTTCAGACGCCGCCGCGATATGCTCGGCCGAATCGCTCGTCTTCTGGAACATCTTGCCGAGATGCGTGCGCATGTCAGCGATTTCCCGTGCCATCGCGCCGAACTCGTCCGCGCGCTCCTCGTCCGTATGCACGCCCTCGTCGCGGAAATCGCCATCGCCGAGGCGCTTGCAGTCCGCCATCATCTTGCCGAGCGGCTTCACGATGGATTGCGTGATTGCCCAGGCGAGCAGGCCGAGCACGACCAGCGCGATCAGCGTTTCGACGAGCATGCCCTTGACAGCGTTCGCGACGCTTTCGGAATTTTCCTCGTTGAGCGTTGCGGCCTCCTGCTGGATGCCCTCGCGCATCGGGCGCATCGTGTCATCCCACGCGATGATTGCCATGATGCCGTCGTGGTTGTAGATGTCGAGCGCGCCTTTCTGGTCGCCGGCGAGGCAGAGGTCGAGCATGCGGTCCGTCTGCGTCTTGAACGCCTGCCAGTGCGCCGCGACCTCGTCCTCCTTGTCGGCATGCATGCCGAGAGACTGGTACTCCTGCCAGTCCTTTTCATAGACATCCATATAATCGTGGATGTCCTTCTTGTTCTTCTCAATCTGCGCCCGGTCCTCGACCCCCGCTGTCTCGAGGATGCGCGCCTGCATCGCGCGCACCGTAATCGAGCAGTCGCCGAGGAGCTGCACCGCCTTCATGTGACGGTTCGCCATATCATTCATCGCTGTCTGCACGCCGTTCAAATACGACACGCCTGTCCACCCGACAAAACCGAGCGACAAGACGGCAACGATGATCAGACAGACCACCTTGTACGACACGCGGAGATTCTTCAACCAACCCATTCTTTGCTGCGCCTCCTAAAAATATTTCCTATCATTCTTCATTATTTCCCATTATAGTACAAGAAACAGGACATGCAGAGCCCGCATGTCCTGTTTCTCGTTTCGCAGTATGAAATTTTCGGGGTTACTTCACCGGCACGCAGTGCTTGTCGTTGATGGCCTGCACCTTTTGGATGCGGCGCTGGTATTTCTCGGCCGTCAAAGGATCCGTGTGCATCCACGTCTTGACAATCTCCATCGCAATCGCCCCGCCGATGATCTTGCCGCCGAGGCAGAGGACGTTGCTGTCATTGTGCTGGCGGGCCAGCTGTGCGCAGAACGGATCCTGGCAGACAACGGCGTAGATGCCGTTCAGCTTGTTCGCAATCATCGCGCTGCCATACCCGACGCCATCGACGAACACGCCGCGGTCGCATTCCCCTTTCGCAACGGCGAGTGCCGCGGGATAGACGAAATCCGACAGGTCGCAGCTTTCCTCATCATACGTGCCGAAATCCTTGACCTCATGCCCTTCGGATTCGAGATAAGCCTTGATGGCGTTCTTCAGTGCCGTCCCGGCATGGTCGTTTGCCATAGCGATTTTCATGATACGGTTCCTCCCTGCTTTTTGATACGCCACGCTGTCAAAGCCCTAATTGCCTCTGCCACATCGCCGACGAAATTGGTTCTGCGATATTCCAAATATTTTGTTCTACCGGCGTTTCAGATGGGCTCACGATGCCACTATACCCTTCGGAATTACGGAAGCGGACAGGTTCGCCGGGATCATTCCAAAAATGATAATTTAGATGTGATACGAGATTGCCTTGATTGTCCACGGCTTTCACAGTCACATCAAATCTCCGAAAACCAGGCACGCCCATCACAACGGTCTCCGTCATCACATACGCATGCAGCCCGCTTGCATACGTTCCAGCATAATAATCAGCTGCCATCGTCTTTCCGCTTCCGAGCCCCAAGAAAAAGATGGCACTTACCAAGATAATGATGAATTTCTTCATATGCTCCACCTCCCAAAACTCGACATGGACGATAAGGCCGTCCCCACCATTTCCGTCCTTATGTATTTCAAGAAATCTCCCAAATGACCGTCACCGTATCTTCCACATGAATATCATCCGGCTCGATATCGTAATCAAAGCTTTCCGAGGGAGCAGCCATGGGTGGTGCCATCATGGCAGCACCATCGTACGGCGTTACTTCAAATTCCATCTTCCCCCAAGAATAATCCATGCTCTGAATTCCCAACAGTTCAACATTCGCCGCTTTTGCCAGGATGACGGCCTTCGATTTTGCGTCAACTACCGCTTTTGCTAAGAGATTGTTCTTCGCTGCTTCTTGATCCTTGATTGTATAGCTGATACGGATTTCCGGATGAGCAGAAGAGTGTGCCAATGCATAAAGAATTTTTCCCATGCGCTCATTGTCGCGATCAAACTCCAGCTTCATCGTCTGCCGGTATTCGTACCCCTCCAACCGACTTTCCCATTTCTTTTCCGCCCGTTCGTCATCCCACACTTCATATCGTTCATAATCTGGTGATACGTTGAATGCTGTCGTCTTCAAATCCGTCTTGGAAAAGCCAAGCTTTTTCAAGATTTCCTGCAGCTGTTTCGTTTTCTTCGATGCCGTTTCCACCGCATCAAGATATTCCGGGCAGGTTCCCTCGATTTCCAATGAAAGGCGCACCTGGTCAGGCACAAGATTCAACTGCCCTTTTCCCGTCACGCGAAGGATATGCTGATGACTCATTTTTTCGTCCCTTTCTCAAATTTTTCCTTTTTTATCGCGTCGATGCGTTCAATATAATCTTCCGCTTTGTATGCATAATTTTTCTTTTGCTCTTTTATTTGCTTGCACAACTTTAGTGCTTCATCTAATCGCCCTTGTTTCAGATAAAGGTCTGGCAAACGAAAAAGCCAATAAGCTCCTTCAAAATTCAATCCTCCATGTTTCCAGATTCCTTCCCAGAAAGCAATAAGGGCATCCTCGTCCTCTTGATATTCCTCTTCTTTTTTTCGAATCAGTTCAATCTGTTCATTTTGCGCCTTCAATTTTTTATATAATTGGGAATCGATTTTTTTCAACAGCTCCAGGGATGCTTCGTATTTTTCATCTGATTTTCGTTTCCTTTCTTCTTCAATTTCGTCAACAAGGTTTTCCCAGTCTGTCCTCTTTTCTTCATGCAGTTTTTTGTTTATAATCCACACGTTAAACTGTTCATCTTCCGGCCCATCTTCCGTCGTCTTGTTCGGCACATGATGCATATAGGGAACATAGGCATTTTCTTCCAGCTCTTTCCGCCCCAAATCCGTCAATCTGTATTTCTGGGTCAATCCCGTTTCTGCAACTGCGTCTTCTGGAACATTTTCTTGCACACGTTTTACCAAATCCGCTTTTTTCCCACTAACAGACACGCCAAACTTTCTGAGCAAATTTTTCAGATTCGATACCTTCAAGCTACCGACTGACTGCATAAGGGGCGTAAGTTCAATAAATCCCCGCTTGCATAGAGATTCCATCGCATGCCCGACATCACGGATTCCATACTCGAACCACCAGAAGCCAGGATAACCGTGTTCAGGTTTTGGATATTTTCCTTTTTGACAATAATCCAAGAGCAAAATTTCCGCTACATAAAGTCCTCTAGCTGATGGAATGCACGTCTTTTTCCTGTCCTCGAAGGTTACCACTCGATTTCCTATATCCGATTCAGGATACGAATAAAACGTGTAATATTCATCTGGTTGATAAAAAGGTCGTTCGTCTGGAGCGATACTACTCGAATCCGCATACGCCATTTTATCTTCAACGTGGCCTGCCATTAAATCATGCGATGTATTTTCCTGCGCCACAGGAATTTCAGCTTCAAATAGCTCCGACGATTTTTCTGTTCCGTGAAAAAGGGAAGAAATAATTTTGAGCAGCCCCATAAATATCACTCCCATTTTTGGATCAAATTCATCTCTTTACATTCGCTGAACCGAACCGTGACAGCCACCGTGCAATGATTTGCTGTCGGTTCCTGCGCAAATAACGCAAGATTCGTTTCATGTCCTTTGAATCAACCGAGCCCGTGTCTCTCGCAAGCTCGACGGATTCCGTCGTAATCCAAAATTTTGTTGCGTCTGGCTGTTGCTTTTTCGCGACGTGGACATGCACAGGTTCCGCGCCATCGCCAATCCAGAAATAAATATAGTAGCCGAGATACGATTCGAGTGCTTCAGGCATCTTTCCTCGCCTCCCGCCAATCGTCCCAGATGATAGCTTCGTTGTTGCGAAGATAATCTTCCATCTGGAACTGCTCATCTTCGGTGAAACCATAAGAGTGCGTACAATAGATGTCAGGCAGACGCCAGTCGGACTGGCGCTCGCGGTCTTCGGCGCATTCGACATGGACAATGAGATTATCGCCACCGTCACGGTCTTCGTACTGCCGTACGACATGGATTTCGATCGTGCCTTTTTTCGTGAATATTTTCGAGTACAGCATCATGCCAACTCCCTCCGCTTGACGTTGCTCTTTTTTATTTTATCGTGAATGCCAACCTTGCACAACCGCACACATGGATGTACCATGGAAGAAACGTTGGATATGCTACTTAAATCGGGAGGTACCACTATGAAAGTATACATTCAGTCCGACAAGCATCACGTCCCGTTGGATCGTGACTTTTTTATCGCCTACTGCGGTTTTATGGAAATGGGCGCTGAAATCATATTTTTCTACACACCCGAAGAATTACGAGAGAGCTATCCTGAAGATGTTGTCGTCGGCTATGTTGGAACTGTTACACAACGTCTTCACGAGTTCGGAATTGAGATTCCTGACCTTGATTACCCAGAAGAACTGTCAGCGTATCTTGGTCGAAATGTCTGGCATTCCACTATCAATACCATCAACACGCATCCCGAACTTTGGCCGGTCTTCGTAAAATCTGTCAAGGACAAGCGGATTACGGGACGAACCATCCGTTCCCCGAAAGATTTGATTGGTTGTGGCATGTGGAACAGCGATCAAGATGTCTGGTGCAGCAATCCTGTAGATTTCGTAACAGAATGGCGTTGCTTTGTTCGATACGGTCATATCCTCGATGTTCGTCATTACAAAGGCGATTGGAGAAAATCCCTTGATCCGAATATTGTCGAAGCTGCCGTTTCTTCATATGCCAGTGCACCAAAAGCCTATGGCATTGATTTCGGCCTAACAAAAGATGAGCGAACACTCTTGATTGAAGTGAATGATGGGTTCTCTCTTGGTAACTATGGGCTTTTCTATCTTGACTATGCCAAACTGCTTGCCACACGATGGAGTGAACTGACGCATACATCAGATGCATTCAATTTTTAGGCTTCAATGCCTAAAAGTTTACTTTGCAAATGTTTTTAGGCGTACACCCTCATTGCCCGCTTGATATGTCGAGCGAATGATGTCGAGATACCGCTGGACTTCGTCTCTTGTAAATCCTGAAATTTCCGTAATTTCATAGGACGGCAGGTAGCACGTCATATGATGGAATCCGTCGTTTTCGTCAGGTTTTTCCACATAGACTTTGACACGATGGTCGGGAAGCATGTCCGAATGGACGATTTCCGTCTCATCATCGAGCGTCAGGAATGGGTACATCATGTTTTTCGCCTGCCTTCTGTTTCGCTTTTGCCTTTATTTTATCGTGAAAGCATGCCTCGTGCAAGGCGGTTTACCTCATTCTATCGCTTCCCTGACTCAACATTTTTTTCACTTCGCAATCGAAGTCCGATTCGATTTTCTGGTGCTTGTTGAACTCGTTGTATTCTTCAATCGCCTTGGCATCTGCCTGTTTCTTTGATACGCTGCCGTTGCCTGTCAAAATCTGATAGCGACGGAACTCCAAAAACGCATTGACGCTTGCAGCGAACTGCTCCATCGTGAATGCCTGTTCGTTTTCGATGAGGTCTTCGATGTAATCAAAATAGCCGGTGACTGCGCGTTCGAGCTTGCGAATCTGCGCTTCGTTCAGGTAGTTTTTCGCAACTGTGACATCGGATCTCAGGATGCGCCCATCCGGCGAGTTCTTCCACGTCGTGAGTCCCATGTGTTCCTTTGTGCGGTCAGCGCGATGATAGATGATTTCCGCTGCCGTCTCGCCTGCGATGGCGAAATGGAATTTGTTCTGCACCATTGCATAGAAACGACGCGCTTCGTCAGAATGCTTGTCGTAATCGATGCTGCACTCCGCAAAAATATCGGTAATCTGCTGCCAGATACGCCGCTCGCTGGCGCGGATGGAGCGTACCCGCTCCAAGAGTTCGCGGAAATAATCTTTGCCGAATGCCGTCTTGCCCTGCTTCAAACGATCGTCATCGAGGACGAAACCTTTCAGCATGTATTCCTTGAGCACCTTCGTCGCCCAGATCCGGAATTGCGTGGCACGCTTGGAATTCACACGATAGCCGACGGAGATGATGGCGTCGAGATTGTAGAAAGTCTGTTTCCTCTTGACAGACCTTTGTCCTTCTGTGGCAACTATTGAAATTTCTTCAATAGTTGATTCTATCAATAATTCACCTTCATCATAGACATTCCGCAAATGCACTGAAATATTGCTGATGGAACAGCCAAACAACTCCGCCATCGCTTTTTGCGTCAGCCAGATATTTTCATCTTTGATAACCGCGTTGACAGAGATTTTTTCTTCTTCTGCCTGATACATCAAAAACTGGATTTCCTTGTCCGCCATTTGATTCCCTCCGTTCGATTGCTTTCATTGTAACGTGAAAAAAAGATTGCCGCAAGAAAAAACGGGAGCCGCCGCGTTTTTTACGCAACGACTCCCATTCCAATGTTTAGAAATATCACACCGCTTCCCGAATCGCTCCTGTCGGGCACTTGGCGAGGCAGGTCTTTTCGGTGCAGCCGCTGGCCTTGCAGACGGCGGGATCGACGACGGCGAGGAAGTTTTCGATCTTGATGGCGCCGTGCGGACAGTTGCGCATGCAGAGGCCGCAGCCGAGGCAGGCGTTCGGGCAGGCTTTCTTTGCGGCCGGGCCCTTGGCGTGGGACTGGCAGTGGACGGCGACGGGGGCCGTGACCGGGAGGAGCGTCATGACGCCCTGCGGGCAGGTCTCCTGGCATTTGCCGCAGCCCGTGCAGGCATAGGTGTCGACAACGGGCAGGCCGCTGTCCCCCATGTGCAGGGCGTCGAACGGGCAGGCCGCGACGCAGGTGCCAAAGCCGAGGCAGCCGAACTTGCATTCGTTCGGGCCGCCGCCCACGAGCTTGGCCGCGGCGCAGTCGTGGACGCCTTCATATTTTGCGGCGGGCTTGGCATTGCAGCCGCCCTGGCAAAGGACGTGTGCCTTGCGCTCTTCGACGGAGCCGGCGCTCTTTCCTGTAAGCTCGGCGACTTTGGCCGCGACGGCGGCCTTGCCGGGCACGCAGAGGTTCGGCGGGACGTCGGGATTTTCCACGACGGCTTCGGCGTATTTCGCGCAGCCCGCGAAGCCGCAGGCGCCGCACTGGCCTTTCGGCAGGATGTCCTCGACTTCGCCGATCAGCGGGTTCTGCTGCATGTAGAACTTCTTGTCCGCGAGCGCGAGCACGATGCCGAAGAAGGCGCCGACGCCGACGAGCACGACGAGGATGGATACGGATGTTTCCGCAATACTCATTTGCTTTCAGCCTCCTTTACATCATGCCCGAGAAACCGAGGAACGCGAGCGAGAGCATGCCGGCGAGCAGGAACGCGATGCCGATGCCCTCGAGCGGTTTCGGCACGTCGGCGTAGGCGAGTTTTTCACGCAGGCTCGCCATGAGCACGATGGCGAGCGCAAAGCCGAGGCCGGAGCCGATCGCGAAGACGATGGACTTCAGGAGGCTGTAGCTGTTCTCGACATTGAGGAGCGGCACGGCGAGCACGATGCAGTTCGTCGCGATGAGCAGGAGGTAGATGCCCCACATGTTGTAGAGCGTCGGGGCTTCCTTCTTGATGATGAGCTCGAGGAGCTGCACGAAGCTCGCCGTCAAAATGACGAAGACGATGGTCGTGAGGAACGTGAGCCCCAAGGGTGCGAGGATGAAGTTGTAGACAATCCAGGCGAGGATGGAGCTCATGGTCATGACGGCCGTGACGGCGACGCCCATGCCGGCCGAGGCGCTGAGGTTCTTCGAAATGCCGAAGAAGATGCAGAGGCCGAGGAATTTCGTGAGGACGAAGTTGTTGATGACGACGGCGCTGATGAAAAGCGCGAGATATTCACCCATCATTCATCCCCTCCTTTCGCTGCAGCGGCTTTCGCGGCCGCGACGCGCGCAGCTTTGGCGCGCTGCTGTTCTTTGTGGTGGTTCCATGTCTTCGTCGCGGCGACGAGGTAACCGATGAGCATGAATGCGCCCGGCGGCAGAACCATCATGAGCATGGGCTGGTAGCCCGCGCCAAAGACGGGCATGCCGAGGAACGTGCCGGAACCGAGGATTTCGCGGATGGCCGAAATGGCGAGCATGGCGAGCGTGAAACCGCAACCCATGCCAAAGCCATCGCAGAACGACTCGACGACGCCGTGCTTCGAGGCGAAGACTTCGGCGCGCGCGAGGATAATGGCGAAGACGACGACGAGCGCGAGGTAGATGCCGAGCGCGTCATAGAGGTCGGGGAAATACGCCTGCAGGACGAGCTGGGCGACGGTGACGATCGTCGCGATGCTCGTGATGTAGACCGGCACGCGGACTTTCGGATTCACCCAGCGGCGCACGAGGCTGACGACGACGTTGTTCGTCGTGATGACGAATGTGACCGTGAGGCCCATCGTGAGGCCGTTGATGACGGTCGTCGTGACGGCGAGCGCCGGGCAGAGCGAGAGCGCGAGGATGAAGATCGGGTTCTCGGCGAGCAGGCCCTTGCTGAAAATCTGCCAGAGGCTTTTCTGTTCCATTTATTTGGCGCCCCCTTCCGCGAGGTAGTCGGAGACGGCAGTCACGGCGCTCTTGACGCCGCGCGTGACGGCGCGCGAGGAAATGGTCGCGCCGGTCATGGCCTGCACGTCTTCCGTGTTGTTCTTGTCTTTCGTGACTTTCAGGTGCTCGGCGTCCTTGCCGCGCAGCTTCGCGCGGAACGGCTCCTTGCTGGCGTTGTCGCCGAGGCCCGGCGTCTCGTTATGCGCGAGAATCTTGTAGTCGATGACATGTGCATCGGGCGTCACGGCGACGAGCAGCTTGATGTCGCCGCCGTAGCCTTTCGTGTGCGCGGGCACGATGTAGCCGACGGGCTGGCCGTCTTTTTCGGCGCGGTACCAGCCCTCCTGGCCGCTGACGTCGACGAAATGGTCGGCGTCGGGGATGAGCTCGCGCATCGAGACTTCTTTGCGCTCCACCGCTTTCTGCGCGGCGACCGGAGCCGTGACGAAATAGACGGCGCCGATGACGAGGCCCGAAATGAAGCAGGCCGCCATGAGGTTCGAAGCGATCTTGACGATGCTGTTCTTCGGTTCTTTCGATTCGCTCATTTCGCCGCGCCCCCTTTCGCCTTTTTCGGCAGTTCGCCGAACATGCGCGGCTTCACGAAGCGGTCAATAAGCGGCGTGACGGCGTTCATGAGCAAGAGCGCATAGCAGACGCCCTCCGGATAGCCGCCGAGCAGGCGGATGAGGACGGTCAGCGCCCCAGCGCCCGCCGCGAAGATGACTTGTCCTTTCACCGTCATCGGGATGGTGACCATGTCCGTCGCCATGAAGAACGCGCCGAGCATGAGGCCGCCTGCCATGAGGTGGAAAATCGGGTCGCCCGTGAAGAGGCCGGCCGGGCCGAAGACCCAGGTCAGCACGGCGACCGTCGCGAGCATGACGGCTGGCACGACCCAGTTGACGTAGCCTTTGTAAATGAGATAGAGGCCGCCGAGCAGCAGCAGCACCGTGCTCGTCTCGCCAAGGCTGCCGTTGCGGTTGCCGAGGAACATCGAGAGGTACATCTGCCCCTGGCCGCCGAACATCGAGACGACGGCGTCATAGCCCTGCATTTTGAGCACGTTGAGCGGCGTCGCCGTCGCCATCGCGTCGACCGAGGCGGAGCCGCCAAGCGTCGTCCACGTCGTCATCGCGACCGGCCACGACACCATGAGCGCCGCGCGGCCAATGTGCGCGGGATTGAAGATGTTGAAACCGAGGCCGCCCATCGACTGCTTGGCGATGATGATGGCGATGGCGCTGCCGATGGCGACCATCCAGGGCGGCAGGATCGGCGACATCGACATCGCGAGCAGGAGCCCTGTAATGCAGGCGCTGCCGTCAAAGGCGGTAATGGGCTGGTGCATGGCGCGCTGCCAGATGTACTCCGACGCGACAGCCGCGACGATGCCGACCACCATATTGATGAGTGCGGGGATGCCGAAATGATAGATGGCGAACAGCGCCGCCGGAGCGAGCGCGGCGTTCACCTGCCACATGATGTGCGTGACGGTTTCGCCGTCGCGGATATGCGGCGAGGACGATACCGTGAACATGAGTTCTTCTTTTTCTTCACTCACGCGTTTGCCGCCTCCTTTGCGTTTTCTTTGGCCTTGGCCGCAGCTTCGCGTGCCGCCGCCTTGGCTTTCTCCTTCGCGGCGAGGGCCTTGACGGCGCCCTTCGTCGCGCGGATGTACTGGACGATGTTGCGCTTCGCCGGGCAGACGTACGTGCAGCAGCCGCACTCGACGCAGTTCATGACGCCATAGTCATCGCGAGCTTTTACGATGTCCTTGCGCTGGCCGAGGATGGAGAGCATGCTCGGGATGAGGCCCATCGGGCACGCCTGCACGCAGCGGCCGCAGCGGATGCAGTGGAGCTCGGGGCCGTGCTCCGTGAGCTTGCGCGTGAGAGCGAGGATGCCCGACGAGCCCTTCGTGATGGGCACGTCGAGACGCTCCTGTGCGCGGCCCATCATCGGGCCGCCCGCGAGCACCTTGTCCGGCGTCTCAGAAAAGCCGCCGCAGTAGTCGATGGCCGCCTGGTAGCTCGTGCCGATGCGCACGCGCAGGTTCTTCGGCGTGCGGATGGCGTCGCCCGAGACCGTCGTGATGCGCTCGATGAGCGGGATGCCGTGCGCACAGGCGTCATAGATGGCCGCCGCCGTCGCAACGTTCTGCACGACCGTGCCCGCATCCATCGGCAGGCCGCCGAGCGGCACTTCGCGTCCCGTGATGGCGTAAATCAGCATTTTCTCTGCGCCCTGCGGATAGCGCGTCGGGAGCTGCACGACTTCAATCTTCGGGAGACCCTCGTCTGCGCCCGTCGCTTCCGCTTTCTGCACGGCCGCGCGCATGGCGTCAGCCGCCTCGGGCTTGTTGTCCTCGATGGCGACGACGGCGCGCTTCACGCCGAGGATTTTCGCGAGGATGCGCGCGCCCTCCGCGACGCGATCCCCTTCCTCGCGCATGAGGCGGTCATCGGCCGTGAGGTATGGCTCGCATTCCGCGCCGTTGAGAATCAGCACGTCAACGGGCTTTTTCGGTGCGAGCTTCACGAAAGCAGGGAACGTCGCGCCGCCCATGCCGACGATGCCGGCATCCTTGACGGCTGCGAGCAGCTCGTCCTTGCTCATCGCGTGCCAGTTGCGGTCGAGCGGCAAACCGTCCGCCCACGCATCCTCGCCATCGCTCTCGATGACGATCGCGCCATTCTCGAACTTCTTGACCTTGCCCGAGACTGACGCATGGATGTCAGCGTGGAGGAACGCCTCCGTTGTCGCGATTTTCTGGCCGCGCTTGACCATTTCCCCGATTTTCACACACGGCTTACATGGCGCGCCGATGTGCTGCGAAAGCGGGATCGTCACCACATCGGGCGCCGGCATCGTCTCGATGGGAGCGCCCTTGGCGAGCTCCTTGCCATCGTGCGGATGGATGCCGCCGAAGAACCGATGGAACATAAACATCACCCCTGTTTCAAAATTTCTACAATCTCCGGTGCCTGCCGCGCCGCGCGGCGATCGAACCAGCGCACGACAAGGCCGCCGAGCACGAGCCCGATGGCCGCGCCGACGAGGCCGCCGATCGTGCCGTCTGCTGCCGCAAAACCGCCTTCCGCGAACGCCCCGAGGACGCCAAAGACCGCGGCGAGCACGAGCGGCACGGCGAAGACGATCAGCGAGCCGAGCACGACGGAGTGCTCCGGCACCGTGAAGCGCACGAAGTCGCCAGGTGCGGTCCCCAGGGCATCCTTCGCCTCCACGACGGCCTGCCGCGCCGCGCCGCAGGCCCCGCAGCTCACGCATTCCCGATGGCGTCCCACGCGCACATGCGCCACGCCATCCGCGCTGTCCAGCACGAAGCCTTCTTCTTCCTGCATCTTCATCGCTCCCTTTGCAGATGTTCAAAAAGGAAACTACAAATCAGAGGGACGGATTCCTCCGTCCCACTCTGTGATATATTCTACACAAAAGAAAAAATTCCTGTTGTTTCTTCCTTGTGAATATTTTATCTTGCATAGACTGCTGTTATGGACTCCATTCGAAACACGCGTTCCAAATTCCCATTTATGGAAGGAAAAAATCATTGACTTTGCCGTGTGGTATTGATACCATTAGTTGCAAGAAGCAAATTAAGGAGCAAGCATTCATGAACGACCAGAAAGTCACCATCCAGGAGATCGCCGAGATGGCCGGCGTCTCGAAGAGCACCGTCTCCCGCTACCTCAACCGCGGCTACATCAGCGAGGAAAAAGCCGAGCGCATCCGCACCGTCATCGAAAAGACGGGCTACAAGGCGAACTTCTTCGCCAAGCGCCTCAAGATGAAGGAGAGCAAGCTCGTCGGCATCGTGCTGCCGCGCATCGACTCCGTCACGGTCGGCAAGCTCCTGACCGGCATCGGCCGCATCCTCGAGCCGCGCGGCTACCAGGGCCTGCTGCTCTCGAGCCAGCTCAAGACGGAAAAAGAAATCGCCTGCATCCAGAGCCTCGCACAGCAGGGCGTCGACGGCATCATCGTCGATTCCATCGGCATCACCGACCGCCACGTCAAGCTCACAGAAAATCTCGGCCTCCCGATCGTCTTTACGGGCCAGCAGCACGCGGGCGTCCACTGGCTGAAACTCGACGACTACGCGGCCGGCCGCCTCATGGGCGCATACCTGCGGCAGATGGGCCACGAGCACGCCGTCTTCCTCGGCGTCAGCGAACGCGACAAAGCCGTCGGCCGCGACCGCAAGCAAGGCTTCCTCGACGCATTCGCCGAAGGGCGCGAAGGCAGCCATCCTGCCCGCGTCGACTTCCTCGAGACCGGCTTTGACTTCCTCTCGGCCTACAGCCGCGGCCCCGAACTCGAACGCGAAAAGGACGGCGGCGCAACCGTCGTCGTCTGTGCGACCGACAACATCAGCCTCGGCGTGCTGCGCTACTTCCACGAGCGCCGCATCCGCGTGCCCGAGGAAATCTCCGTCACGGGCTTCGGCGGCTACGACGTCAGCGCTGTCGTCTATCCCGCGCTCACGACGATCCAGTTTGACTACGACCTCGTCGGCATGAAGACGGCCCAGCTGCTCCTCAACGTCATCGGCGGCATCGACGAATCCCTCGGCGACCTGCCACTCCACCTCATCGAGCGCGAAAGCGTGCGGCGCATCGGCGGCGACGATGTTTTGCCCATCGAAAGCTACCACGCGCTGGCCTGATGCGCTATAATAGAAGGAACGATAAGAAACAGCGAGCAGAGAAAGGAACTGCGCCATGGAATTCAACGACGTCCTGCACAAGCGTCACTCGACGCGGCGCTTCACCGACCAGCAAATCAAGACGAACACGCTCCGTGAAATCATCCGCGACGCACAGCGCGCGCCTTCGTGGCTCGATGCACAGGAGACGCGCGTCTACATCGCGACGGGCGAAACGACGAAGATCATCCGCAAAGCCTACGAAGATTGCGCCAAGGACTGCCTCATCGGCGTCTCTGACTACACCGTCGTCCACCGCACGGAGTGGTCCCAAGACGCTCAGCGCAACATGGACCAGTTCTCCCGCGACATGGAGACGCATCTCGGTGGAAAAATCGACGATTTCGTCCATGCGCAGGACGACCTCTTCTTCGCGCCGACGCTCGTCTTCCTGACGCTGCCGAAAAATGCAACGAAATGGGCCATCATGGACCTCGGCGCCTTCCAGCAGACACTGCTCCTGAGTGCCGCAAGCCGCGGCATCGGCTCCATCGTCGCCTACAGCATCATCAAGCATCCCGACGTCATCCGCAAATACCTCCCGATCCCAGACACCGAAGACATCGCCGCCGGCATCGCGCTCGGCTACGAAGACAAGGCGCACCGCATCAACAGCTTCCACGCACAGAGGATGCCGCTCGACAGCATTCTCGTGTTGAAAAAATAAAACCAAAAGAAAAGAGGGCGCTGGCACCCATCCGGGTGCCAGCGCCCTCTCGCATTCAGAACGTCGAATCAGAAGAAGAAGTCGAAACGACCGAAGATCTTCGATGCATCCTTGTCGGCTGCGATGTCCTTGCCGTCGAAGTACTTCGCGACAGCGAGGATGTTCTTGAACGGAATCCAGTTGAAGCCGAGCTCGACGCCCTTCTGGCCGCCGTCCACGCCATCGCCGTACGTGGACCACGGAGCTGCATACTGGCCGAGCTTGCGGTAAGCGATATAAGCGCCCCACGTGCCCTTGTTCGCGTTCTCTGCGCCCTTGTAGTCATACTCGAAGCTGTAGGCATTGTCGTAGTTGTCTGCTTCCGTGTTCTTTGCATACTCTGCCTTCAGAGCACTGTTCTTGTCGAAGCGGTAGCTTGCAAGCAGCGACCAGATGTTCGCCTTCCAGTCGATGGGCTCGCCCACTTTCTTGTCGTTGTAATACTTCGCAATATCGCCAGACTGCGTGAACGTGCTGGAAAGGTGCTGGTAAGCGACATCGCCATAGAACTTGCCCTGCTCCGTTGCAACTTTGATGGCCTGATAATTCGCCGTATCATTGTTGCCGTCGAACGGATTCGTCTCCGTCCAGCCATTCGCGCCGCGGCCCATGTCACCGAACTGGCTGTCATCAATGCGGCCAGCAGCAACCGTTGCCTTCCACTTGCTGCCATACGTCATCTCAACGCCGGAGTACGGATCGTCCGTCGTGGAGATGAGGTTGATGGAGTTTGGCAGCTTGCCGAGCTTCACGTTGAAGTTCTTGTAGTGGCCTTCTGCCCAAGCGCGCTTGAGGTTGACATCGTACGTGCTGTTGCCGCTGTCAGAATCCATGAGGCCGTTGGCATCGAGACGTGCATGGACATCCCAGTGGTCGTTGACCTCGGCGACCGGCTCGAGACGGAAGACGTACTCGTCGACGTTCTTCTTCGTCTTGCCGTTCTCATTCGCCTGGTCATGGCGCGTGCTCGTATACGTGTACTCGAGGACGCCGCCCCACTTGACGTTGTCCGCATGCTTCTCGAGGTTCGCGACGCGGACGCCGAGGTTGTTGAGTTCGTCAGCGAACTCGGCAGCGAGCTTGTCGATCATCGCTTTGTCGGCAGCGGAGACGTCCGTCTTCGCCATCGCTTTTGCGACCATCTGTGCCATCTCGTAGCGCGTGATGGACTTGTCGCCCTGGAACGTCGTGTCGCCGTAGCCCTCAATCACGCCATCCGCAGCGAGCTGGGAGACAGCGTCGTACGCCCAGTGGTCAGCTGGGACGTCGCTGAACGGATTGGCCGCAGCGAACGTCGTGGAAGCAGCGCCGACGACGAGTGCCGTTGTGAGTGCGGAAACGAGTGTCTTCTTCATGTGATGAATCCCCCTAAAAAATAGATATGTATCTCTCTTCATAGGACGATTCCGAACACGTTGAAGTTCCCTTGTTTCCTTCTCCGAAACCGTTCCCAGAAGATGTTCTTAGTATATCATGATGGGAACAGTTTCGCAAGCGTACTTCTCTTATTTTGTGAAATAAATTTGTAGATGCTTCGTTAAAAATATGTGTTCAATAGCTTGATGTATCATTTCTCCTTCGCTAAAAATAAAAATCCACGCACCAAAAAGGCGCCCCCCAAAGGAGAGCGCCTTTCGTACTTCCGTTGGAACGGAAGGGGATTTTTTGTTGCCGGTCGCTTCGATCAGAAGAAGAAGCTGACGCGGCCGAAGAGGACGTTGGTATGCGTTGCGTCATCATCCAGTGCCTTGGCTTTGTAGTAGCTAATCGCCGTGTAGACGTTCGTGAACGGAGCGTAATCAGCACCAATCTCCCAGCCTTTCGTGTTCTCAACCGCCGTATCATACGTCGGCTCGAAAGCCACGTTCTGACCGAGGTAACGGTAAGCCGCATAAGCACCCCACGTGCCCTTGTTCGCCTTGTCTGCACCCTTGTAGGAGAGCTGGATCGTATGTGCCGTCTCATATCTGTCAGCGGACGTGTTGTTCGCATAAGCGCCGAAGAGATCCCAGTTGCCATCGAAGTTGTAGCCCAGGCCAGCAGACCAGACATTCGCCGTGTCTTTCGTGCTCGCCGGGTCGCTGGAATAACCGTCAAAGCCTGCCGTCGAAGCCTTGAACGCATCGGAGTTGAAATGACGATACGCAGCACCAGCGAAGAGCTTGCTCGGGTTGTACGTGAGCTCGATGCCCTGATAGTTCGCAGCGGCATCCGTCGTCACCGTGCCAACCGTAGCTTTCAGCGTGCTGTAACGTCCAGCTTCGAGGTTGACCTTGAGGTCTTTGCCGAACTGTGCGCGCGCACCAGAGAACGCACCATCGTGCGTCAGACCGCGATCGACATTGGAGAAGAGGTCCTGCTTGCCGAGGTAGACGTTGAAGTTCTTATAGTTGCCCTGTGCCCAAGCGCGTGCAAGTTTGACAGTGCCGTCATCACCAGTATCCGTCGAAAGGTCCGTCGTGGCATCGAGCTGTGCATGGACATCCCAGTGGTCATTGACTTCCGCCGTCGGCTTCAGGCGGAACAGGAGCTTGTCTTTGCCTTCTTTGTCCGAATAGCCGCTACCATTATCTTCCACCTGCGTGTTCCAGTAGCGATAACGGAGTTCGCCGTTCCACTTGACCATATCCGCATGTTTCTCGAGGTTCGAGACGCGGACACCGAGGTTGTTGAGCTCGTCAGCGAACTCGGCAGCGAGCTTGTCGATCATCGCTTTGTCGGCAGCAGAGACGTCCGTCTTCGCCATCGCTTTTGCGACCATCTGCGCCATCTCGTAACGCGTGATGGACTTGTCGCCCTGGAACGTGCTGTCGCCGTAGCCTTCGATGACACCATCCGCTGCGAGCTGGCTGACCGCATCATATGCCCAGTGGTCTGCCGGGACATCGGAGAACGGGTTGGCCGCTGCAAACGTCGTGGAAGCAGCGCCGACGACGAGTGCCGTCGTGAGAGCGGAAACGAGAGTTTTCTTCATAAGAAAATTCCTCCTCTAAAATAGAATGAACATGGCTGTTCATCAAGAGGAGCGAAATTTGCAAGAGTATCCTTGTTTCCTCTGCGTGCACCTCTTTTTGAACATGGAATCATGGTAACAGATTCTTTTCAGGAAAGCAAGCGTTTACCGAGAACTTTAACGGAAACAAATTGTATACTTGTAAATTAGGAAGAAACAAAGAGTGAAATGGGATAGACATACGAATAAACATCAAACGGTGGCCGAGCATAACGCGTTGAGAAGCCTTCCCCTCCGGGGAAGGTGCCCCGAAGGGGCGGAAAGGGTGTCGAAGGTACGACTTGGCTGCATGCAAAAAAATTATCATCGAAGGTATTTTTTGATATGCTCCCTATTTCGAACCTTCGATGATAATCTCTTCTTACGTGTTATGCTCTACCTTCGACACCCGCTCCGCCTCGCTACGCTCGGCACCTCTCCCGAAGGGAGAGGCTTGCATGGCTGCAACGCTCGCAACAGATTGAAACAATAGATATATTTGTTTAGTCTTCTGTCTTCTCTAACTTCCCGCGCACCGCGCGCTCGAACTTCGTCCTTGGAATCAACACGTAGTGTCCGCAGCCGAGGCACTTCAAGCGAAAATCCATGCCCGTACGCACGATTTCCCATTCATTCGTGCCGCAGGGATGCGGCTTTTTCATTTTCACGATGTCGCCGAGCTCGTAGCGCGGCTTGACGGTTTTTTGCTTCGTCGCTGACTGCGGTTCGCTGCTCGTTTGTTTTTCGTCCATCGACGGTTCCTCACACGTTGAAGCGGAAGTTCACGACGTCGCCGTCCTGCATGACGTAGTCCTTGCCCTCGACGCGGACCTGGCCTTTTTCACGCGCGGCCGCGACGCTGCCCGCCGCGACGAGGTCGTCGTAGTTCACGATCTCGGCGCGGATGAAGCCGCGCTCGAAGTCCGTGTGAATCTTGCCCGCGGCTTTCGGAGCCGTCGTGCCCTTGACAATCGTCCAAGCGCGGCACTCGTCCGGGCCGGCCGTCAGGAACGTCTGGAGGCCGAGCAGGTCAAAGGCTGCCTTGATGAGGCGGTCGAGGCCGCTCTCGGTCTCGCCGAGGTCTTCGAGGAACGCTTTCGCTTCGTCGGGATCGAGCTCGGCGATCTCGGATTCGACTTTCGCGGAGATGGCGACGACTTCCGCACCTTCTTTCGCTGCGAATTCCTTGACTTTCTGAACATAGGGATTTTCGTCGTAGGCCGTCGCGACCTCGTCTTCGGCGACGTTGGCGACGTAGAGCGTCGGCTTGAGCGTCAGGAGGTTCATCTCTTTGATCATTTCGAGGTCGTCTTCGCTGAGCTCGACCTGGCGGGCCGGCTTGCCTTCATCAAGTGCTGCCTTGATGCGGCGCAGGACTTCGTCCTCGACCTTGGCTTCCTTGTTGCCGGATTTCGCGATTTTCGCGAGACGCATGATGCGCTTTTCGACGACCTCGAGATCAGCGAGGCAGAGCTCGGTCTGGATGATGTCGATGTCGCGCAGCGGGTCGATGCTGCCCTCGACATGCGTGATGTTCGCGTCTTCGAAGCAGCGCACGACATGCGCGACGGCATCGACCTGGCGGATGTGCTCGAGGAACTTGTTGCCGAGGCCCTCGCCCTTCGACGCGCCCTTGACGAGGCCCGCGATGTCGACGAAGCGCACGGAGGCCGGCGTCGTCTTCTTCGAATTGTAGAGCTCATGCAGCACGCCGAGACGCGGATCCGGCACGCCAACGACGCCGACATTCGGCTCGATCGTGCAGAACGGGAAGTTCGCCGCCTCTGCCCCCGCTTTCGTGATTGCATTGAACAGCGTGCTCTTGCCGACATTCGGCAGGCCGACGATACCGACTTCTAAATTGCTCACTTTGTATTCCACCTTTTGATTTCTGAAAAAATGACATTCCTCTTTATTTTAGAGGAATGTCAGGATTTTTGCAACCGGAAGGAGTGCGTTCCATTTTTCCCGCTCCGATAAAATTTTCGTAGAGCCTCCCATTTCCCGCAGAAACACTTTATAATAGAAAGAAATGAAAAGGAACAGATTTGGTTCACTGCTTAAGGGAGGGCATTTTCTATGATTTCTCCAACGGAGCACCCGCTTTCGCCGGAAATGAAGGCGAAGATCGATCTCGTGCTCGAGTCGCATGATTTCGACCCGACGCAGATCGTCGGCATCCTGCTCGAGGTGCAGGATCTCGAGCCGCTGCATTATGTGCCGGAGCCGTCGGCGTACTATGTCGCGCAGAAGCTCGACATGCGCGTGACGAATGTCTTTGACATCCTCTGCTTTTACGACCAGCTGTCGGACAAGCCGCGCGCGCGGTACCCGATCCAGGTCTGCAGCTCGATTGCCTGCCGCGTGAATGACAGCGAGGCACTCGCCGATACGTTGAAGCGCCTGCTCGGCATCGACTACGGCGAGACGACGTACGACGGCCGCTTCACGCTCGAGCGCATCACATGCTTCGGCGCGTGCGACCGCGCGCCGGCCGTGCGCATCAACGGGCATGTCTACGACCATCTCGACTCGGAGGAAAAGATCATGGCGCTCCTCCGCAGCCTGCGCTAAGGAGGTGCTGACATGGAATCGGTAAAATTCCTCACACAGAACTTCGGCCGCTATGACACGAGCTCGATCGGCTCGTACATGAATGTCGGCGGCTTTTCCGCGCTCCGCAAGGCGGTGACGATGGACGGGGAAGACATCGCTTCGCTCATCGCGGAGAACAATGTCAAGGGCCGCGGCGGCGCAGAGTACGACATGGGCCGCAAGTGGTCGCAGGCCCGCAAGGTCCACGGCGAGAACAAGGTCATCATCTGCAACGCCGACGAGGGCGAGACGACGACGTTCAAAGACCGCGAGCTCATCAAGAACGATCCTTTCAACCTCATCGAGGCGATGATCATCGCGGGCTATGTCATGGGCGCGACGGACGGCTACATCTACATGCGCGCGGAGTACGCATGCTATCGGCCGCTGCTCCTCAACGCCATCCGCCAGGCGAAGAGCTACGGCTTCCTCGGCACGAACATCCTCGGCCGCGGCTTCGATTTCAACGTGCATCTCTACTCGGGCGCGGGCGCGTACGTCTGCGGCGAAGGCACGGCGCTCATCCGCTCCATCGAGGGCAAGGCGGGCCGCCCGCGCATGAAGCCGCCATTCATCAAGGTCAGCGGCCTCTTCGCGCGGCCGACGTGCCTCAACAATGTCGAAAGCCTCTCGCTCGTGCCGCATCTGCTCCTAGATGAAGAAAAAATCTATCAGCGCTACGGCACGGAAAACTCCGTCGGCACGAAGATGATCAGCGTCGCGGGCAACGTGGAGAAACCCGGCGTTTTCGAAATCCCGTTTGGCACGAAGATCCGCGACATCATCGCGATGGCCGACGGCGTGCAGGGCGGACGCAGGATCCAGCTCATCCAGACGGGCGGTGCCTCGGGCAAGGTGCAGGCGGGCACGGACGAAGTGCTCGATACGCCATACACGTACGAAGACCTCAAGTCCATCAACCTGACGGTCGGCTCCGGCGGCGTCCTCGTCGTCGACGAGCGCACGAGCGTCATCGATTTCCTGCGCATGAATCAGGAGTTTTTCTCCGAGGAATGCTGCGGCCAGTGCACGCCGTGCCGCGAGGGCAATGTCCACATCGCGATGTTCCTCGAAAAGCTCAAGAATGGAACAATCACGGAAGAAGAGCTCGCCCTCATGGGCAGCATTGCCGAAGTCATGAGCCGTTCGTCGCTCTGCGGCCTCGGCGAGACGGCGCAGAACTCCCTGCTCGCCGCCAGCCGCGTCTTCCCCGAGGTCTTTGTCGCAGGAGGTGCTGACCATGCCTGAAACGCAAGAAAAACCGGTGGAGATGATCCACCTCACCATCAACAACATCCCCGTGACCGTGCCGAAGGGCACGAAGATCCTCCAGGCGGCGCAGCAGGCGCACATCGACATCCCGCACCTCTGCTTCCATGAGGACCAGCGCATCAAGGCACACTGCCGCCTCTGCTCCGTCGAGGTCATCGGCCGCCGCCGTCTCTACGCGGCCTGCTCGACAGAATGCTGGGAGGGCATGGAGGTTCACACGGACACGCCGATCGTGCGCAGCACGCAGGTCTCGATCCTCCAGCTCATGCTCGCGAACCACAACCGCGACTGCCTCTCCTGCCCGCGCAACCAGAACTGCGACCTGCAGAAGCTCTGCAGCCGCTTCAACATCCTGCGTTCGCCTTTGCCATCCATCGTGAAGATCGGCCACCGCATCAAGACGAATCCCTCGATCATCCGCGATCCCAGCAAATGCATCCGCTGCGGCCGCTGCATCCGCGCCTGCAAGGACGTGCAGGGCATCGCAGCCCTCACGTACGCGCACCGGAGCTCCGACATCGTCGTCACGACGGCCTACGACAAGCCGATGGCAGCAACGGACTGCGTGCTCTGCGGCCAGTGCAGCCTCGCCTGCCCGACCGGCGCCATCGTCGAGCGCGATGCGACGGCGAAAGTCCTCTGGGCCATCCAGAGCCGCCAGAAGCACGTCATCTGCCAGGTCGCCCCGGCCGTCCGCGTGGCGCTCGGCGATGCGTTCGGCAAGAGGCCCGGTGCCATCGCGACGGGCCAGATGGTCACGGCGCTGAAACTCCTCGGCTTTGACAAGGTCTTTGACACGAATTTCGGTGCCGACCTCACGATCATGGAAGAAGGCATGGAGTTCCTCGACCGCCTCAAGAACGGCGGCACGCTGCCGATGATGACGTCGTGCTGCCCGGCCTGGGTCACGTTCATGGAGAAAGAGTATGGCGAAAGTCTCGCGCACCTCTCCACGTCGAAATCCCCGATGATGATGTTCGGCGCTGTCGCCAAGACCATTTATCCGAAGGTCGCAGGCGTCAGCCCCGACGACATCGTCACGGTCGCCATCATGCCGTGCACGGCGAAAAAAGCCGAGATCCAGCGCAAAGAGATGCTCCGCGACGGCAAGCAGGACGTCGACTACGTCCTGACGACGCGCGAGCTCATCAAGCTCATCAAATCCGTCGGCCTCACGTTCAATGACCTCCCCGAAAGCGATTTCGACAGCCCGCTCGGCGAGGCGACGGGCGCCGGCGCCATCTTCGGCGCGACCGGCGGCGTCATGGAGGCAGCTCTGCGCACCGTCTACGAGAAAGCCACGGGCAAGACGCTCGAAAAGATTGATTTCGAAGATGTCCGCGGCATGCAGGGCATCAAGGAAGCGACCGTCGATTTAGGATCCCGCACCGTCCATATCGCCGTCGCGCACACACTGAAGAACGCCGCGAAGCTCATGAAGGACGTCCGGAGCGGCACGAGCCCCTATGACTTCATCGAAGTCATGGCCTGCCCCGGCGGCTGTGTCGGCGGCGGCGGCCAGCCCATCGGCACGACCCGCGCCGTCACGCGCGAGCGCATCAAGGCCATCTACGAAATCGACAAGAGCCTCCCGCGCCGCAAGTCGCATGAGAACCCCGTCATCCAGAAGCTCTATGCTGACCACCTCGGCGAACCGCTCGGCGAAAAAGCGCACGCCCTGCTGCACACGCATTACACGCCCGTGCCGCCGGCATACGAGTTCTGAAATTTTCCCGAACTCCAATGAAATTCTCCTTTCTTTTTCCCATCCGATGCCCTATAATGAAGCTAGAAACCTAGCCTCTATCATCAAATGAAAGAAAGGAAGATCCGAGATGAGCATCAGCAGCATCCTCAGCGGGTTGAATAGCTCTATCCGCACATATAATACCAATGGTGCCTCTTCTGCCAGCAGCATCCAGAAGATCGCGACGGGCTCGAAGTACCCCAGCGCCTCGTACGGCCCTGCCAGCTATGCCATTCTCCAGCGCACGTATTCCAACATCGGCGCAACGAACCAGGCAAATGCGAACACGCAGAACACCAATGCCATGCTGAACACGGCGGCAGGTGCCGCGGGCAACACCGTCAGCATGCTGACGAGCCTGCGCTCCACGCTCCTCAACGCGGCAAACGACACGAACGGCGATGTGGATCTCGCGACGCTGCAGAAAGGCGTCAATCAGACGATTTCCGGCATTGACGAGAATGCCGCGAACGCGACGTACAACGGCAAGCAGCTCCTCAACGGCACGCAGAGCTTCGCCGTGCAGGGTGTTGACGGCTACACGAACGTCACGATCGGCGACCTCACGTCGCAGGGCCTCGGCCTGACGGACAGCCAGGGCAAGAGCACGATCAACCTGACGGACAAGAGCTCCATCTCCTCGGCGCTCGACAAAGTCGATGCAGCCCTCAATACGGCGCTCGACCAGACGACGAGCATCGGCGCAGCCCAGCAGGGCCTCGGCTACCAGTCCTCGAACCTCACGACGCAGTCTGAGAGCCTCTATGACACGGCCAGCACCGAAGGCGACACCGACATCGCAAAAGAAGCTACGAACCTCGCGAGCAGCAACACGCTCCAGCAGACGGCGCTCTTCGCCATCAAGCAGGGCCTCCAGAACTTCAACCAGTCTGTCATGGGCCCGCTCGGCGGCATCAACAACCACAGCCGCGCTGCTGCTGTGAAGATGCTGAGCTGAAGCACGTTCCCTCAAAACCGACCGACCAAAAAAGCGGCCCGCCCCCAGGCGATGAACCTGGGAGTGGGCCGCTCTTTGTTTTTCGCAAAATTTTTCATAAACTGTGCGTCAAACGCTCCGCGAGCAGCGTGTAACGCTTCTTCGTGCGATCGTTCGCAACGGCAGTGTTGAGAGCTGCTTTCGAGCCGAGGAGGATGACGAGAGATTTCGCGCGCGTGACCGCCGTATAGAGCAGGTTGCGCTGGAGCATGATGCGGTGTCCGGGCACAAGCGGCAGCAGGATGACAGGATACTCGCTGCCCTGGCTCTTGTGAACGCTCAGGGCGTAGGCGAGCGTGAGCTCGATGAGCTCGGCGCGCTCGTACTCGACTTTTTCATCGGCAAACTGAACGGTGATGTGGTCGGGCTCGAGCTCGCGGATGAAGCCGATGTCGCCATTGAAGACATGCTTCGTATAGTTGTTCTTCGTCTGCATGACCTTGTCGCCGAGGCGGAACGTCTGGACGCTGTTCTTGTACTCAGGCTTCGCTGGCGACGGCGGATTCAGCGCGGCCTGCAGGCGGCGGTTCAGGCTGTCCACGCCGCATTCCTGGCGGTGCATCGGCGAAAGCACCTGCACGTCGCCAAGCGGCGACCAGCCGTGCTTCGGCAGGACCTCGGCGCAGAGCGCAACGATGGCATCTGCCGTCGCGGCGGCATCCGGCATTGCGAGGAAATGGAAGTCGCTTGCGGAAAGCGGCACTTTTGCGCCCTTTTCCTCCGGATAGCGCGGCAGCTGGCCGCGGTTGATGGCGTGGGCATTCAGCACGATATGGCTCGCCTCGTCCTGGCGGAAGACGTCGGTCAGGCGGACACTCGGGATGACGTTCGAGCGAAGGATGTCCTTGAGCACGGAACCCGGGCCGACGGCGGGCAGCTGGTCGACGTCGCCGACAAGAATGATGTGGCTGCCTTCGGACACCGCTGCGAGGAAATGATTCATGAGCACGATGTCCATCATCGAGCACTCGTCGAGGATGATGACATCGGCCTCGAGCGGATCGTCCTCGTCTTTTGCAAACATCGCACCCTCGCCGCCCTGCGCTTCGAGCATGCGATGGACCGTAACGGCCTTGCGCCCTGCCGCCTCGCTGAGACGCTTGGCCGCGCGGCCGGTCGGCGCGCCCAAGAGGATGGAAAGACCGAGCTTTTCGAGGATGTCGATCATGCCGCGCACGACCGTCGTCTTGCCCGTGCCGGGGCCGCCTGTCAGCACGAAGATGCCGGACGTCAGCGCCCCCTCGATGGCAGCGCGCTGGCCTGGCGCGAGCTGGAGGGCCGTGCGCGCCTCCCATTCCTTCACAAGGCGGGCGGGGTCGCGCACTTTGATTTCGTCAGCGTGATCGCGCAGATAGAGAAGCTTCTCCGCCGTCTCCTTTTCCGCCTGATAGAGGTAGGGAGGATAGACGAGGATCTCCCCGCTGAGGTATTCCGAGGCGAGAGCGCCGCTCTCGAGTTCTTTCTGCAGGACGTCGTGCACGGCAGGCACCGGCACGCCGAGCGTCTGTGCCGCGCGCTCGGCGAGCGGGCCATCTGGGATGCAGCAGTGGCCGTTCGTCGCAATCTGGAGAAGCGTATAGTCGATGCCCGCCGCGATGCGGGCAAGAGCCTCCCGCTCGATGCCGATGCTATGTGCGATGGCGTCCGCCGTCTGGAAGCCGATGCCAGAGACCTCGGACGCGAGCCGATAAGGGTGCTGCTCCAGGACGTCGATGGAGAACGAACCATACTGTTTGAAGATGCGTGCGGCAAATGTCCCCGAAAGGCCGTGATCCTCGAGCCAGAGCATGAGTTCGCGAAGCTCAGACTGCTGCTGATACGACGCGGTGATTTTCTCAATGGTCTTCTTGCCGATGCCTGAGACTTCTCCAAGACGCCCCGGCGTCTGCTCGATGATGTCGAGCGTCTGCTCGCCAAACTTTGCAACGATGCGCCGCGCGAGCTCGGGGCCGAGACCGTCGATGACACCAGAGCCGAGGAAGCGCTCGATGCCGTCTGCGCTCGTCGGCGCACTGACTTTCATATGCGTCGCCTGGAACTGCTGGCCGAAGCGCGGATGCGTGACCCAGCGGCCGCCGAGCTCGATCTGCTGCCCGACCAGCGGCGGCGCACTCGGCAACGTGACGCTCACGCGCCCGCTCTGATGCACCGGCCGCAGCCGCAGGACGGAAAAACGCCCATTCTCCGCGTCAAAGATGATGCTTTCAACGACGCCGGTGAGCGTCTCCGCCGCTTCGTCAAAACCACCGAGAACCATCTGCTGCAAAATCGAGTCACATCCCTTTCATCATGGCAGTCCGATAGATATGCAAAAAGAAAGAGGGTAGCTCCCACTACCCTCTCCGCATTCGATGAAATCAGTGCATGCGTTCCACGTGCTGCTTGAGTTCCTCGGCTGCCTTCGTGACGCGGGAAAGATTCATCGTAATCTCCTGCGTGGAAGCTGCCTGCTGCTCGCTGATGGCGCCCGTCGTCTCGATGGACTTCGAGATGCCTTCGACGGCCTTGTTCATTTCGTTCAGCGTGGCCTGAATCTTCTCCGTCGCCTCGCGGGACTGCTCGGCGAGCTTGCGGACTTCTTCTGCGACGACAGCAAAGCCGCGGCCCTGCTCACCAGCACGCGCTGCCTCGATGGCGGCGTTGAGGCCGAGGAGGTTCGTCTGGCCCGCGATGTTCGTGATGAAATCGATGACCTTGATCGTATCCGCGTTCTTCTCCTGCAGGAAGCGTGCCTGCTCGACAGACTCCTGGCCTGCCTTCGCGAGAGCGCTTGCGCTCTTGGCCACCTGCTCGACCGACTCATAAACCGTCTGCGTCGAAGAGGCAATCTCCTCGATCGACGACGTCAGTTTCTTGATATTCTCCTCGTTTTCGCGGTCACGGTCCGATTGGCCAGCCATAAGTTCTTCTGCCATGAAATACTCCTCCTCTATTTATCGTCAAAACTGCTTCATTACGATGTCTCTGTTGTTATCATTCAACGCAAAAGCCAAAATACCTGCTAGCGTAAGAAAAAAAGTTCGCGTTTCTGAAAAAATCATATGCCGAGCAGATATGAAAAAAGCTCGCTTGCGCGAGCTTCGTTCAAACCGGCAACTTCCTATCCTCCCAGCCCGTCACCAGGCAAGTACTTTCGGCCTCTGGATGCTTAACTACTGTGTTCGGAATGGGAACAGGTGGAACCATCCAGGCATCATCACCGGATATCTATGAAAGAACTTTTC
>JALEZZ010000034.1 GCA_022773585.1 Selenomonas sp.
GGCTGTCAGCGAAGCTGACTGGGGGATAAGCAGACTCTTAGCGCTTTAGCGCTTAGAGGTCGCTTATGCCGACCGCAGGTCGGTAGTAGTAGGGGGCTGGAGACAAACAAGTATGCGAAACGTTGTTAAAGGACTTTAGCAGCGACAATATACTCGCTCGGTTACAGCATCCTACTACTCCTTCCACCGCTTCGCGGTCCCCCTCCCTCATGAGGGAGGCTGCAGTTTGAGTGGCTTCACCGCCTAACTTAATGACATTGCCCAAGGGGGGAGGCAGGGGTGGAACGAATCAGGGAATAAGAGGAAATGAGAGCAAGAATTTACAATAGTACGGCGTAATGTCGTCTCACTCTCGCGGAACACGTCCATCATAGCACCACAAATGCGCCGCGTCAATGGGAATATGGAAAAAAGAAAAAGAAATGCGAATGTCGGAATTTTTTGCAGACAACGGCCCGTGCGGAGGAATTTCTGATTGAACGCCTGCGCGAGACATGATATGATATATTCGTGTATGTGATAAGAAGAGGGAGCGAGTGTGCTCCCGTAGGGGAGGAATCCGGCATCTATGTTCAATTTCAAGAAGAAGGACACGGAATTCTTCGACCTGTTCGTGAAGAGCGCGCAGTATTTCTACCAGGGCGCGCTCCTGATGGACGAGGTCATGCTCGATTACAGCAAGGCCGAGAACAAGGTCAAGGAGATCAACGACATCGAGCATGAGGCCGATGCGGTCAACGACCAGATCATCGACAAGCTCAATATGACGTTCATCACGCCGATCGACCGCGAGGACATCTACGCGCTCGCAAATTCTTTGGACGACGGCGTCGATCTCCTGCAGGGGACGCTGCAGCGCATGGTGATGTACCGCACGGGCAAGGCCATGACGGGCGCGATTTCCCTGACGAAGCTCCTGATCGAGTGCACGGAGGCGCTCATCCGGATTTTCAACCTGCTGAAGGACATCAAGAAGAACGAGCTTTCGATCATCGACGATGCCCACAAGATCGAGCGCCTCGAAAGCGAAGGGGACCGCGTCTATCGCCATGAAATGGCATACCTCTTCGACAAGGTGCAGGATCCGATCGAACTCATCAAATGGAAGGACATCCTCGAGAACCTCGAGGAGACGCTGGATCACTGCGAGAAGCTCTCGGACATGATCCGCGGCGTGGTCATGAAGTATGCCTGAGCTCCAGGTCATGATCTTCACGGTCATCGGGCTGGCGCTGCTCTTTGACTTCATCAATGGTTTCCACGATACGGCGAACGCGATCGCGACGTCGGTCTCGACGCGCGCGCTGCATCCGAGCCACGCCATCATCATGGCGGCGTTCCTCAATTTCGCGGGCGCGATGTACAGCACGGGCGTGGCAAAGACGATCGGCGCGGACATCGTGAAGAGCGCGCAGCATGTGGACGAACACATCATCATCGCGGCGCTCATCGGCGCGGTGCTCTGGAACATCCTGACGTGGTGGCTCGCGCTGCCGTCGAGTTCCTCGCACGCGCTCGTCGGCGGCATCATCGGCGCGGTGCTCATTTCCGTGGGTCCCGACGGGCTGAATTTCTGGGGTATCGGCAAAATCGTGCTGTCCCTGATCCTGTCGCCGCTCGTGGCCATCGCGACGGGGTTCTGCGTCATGGAACTTCTCTTCCGGCTGTTCGGCAGGTTCAGCCCGTCGGCCGTCAATGGCAAGTTCAAGAAGATGCAGATTCTCTCGGCGGCGATGATGGCGTTCTCGCACGGGTCGAACGACGCGCAGAAATCGATGGGCATCATCACGCTCGCGCTGCTCGCGGGCGGCTACATCGAGGTCTTCGAAGTCCCGACGTTCGTCAAGGTCTGCGCCGCGACGGCGATGGCCTGCGGCACGGCGATCGGCGGCTGGCGCATCATCAAGACGATTGGCGGCAAGATTTTCAAGCTCGAGCCGATTTCGGGCTTCGCGGCCGACCTCAATTCGTCCATCGTCATCTTCTCGGCGACGCTGCTGCATCTGCCGGTCTCGACGACGCACGTCGTCTCGGGCTCGATCATGGGCGTCGGCACGGCGAAGCGCCTCAGCGCCGTCCGCTGGGGCGTCGCCCAGCAGATGGTCGCGGCCTGGGTCATGACCATCCCCTCGACGGCCGTCATGGGGGCGGTGGCGTACCATGTCATTCGGATGTTTTTGTGAAATGGAAGAAGGGGAGGGAGGCCTCCTCTTTTTTGGCGGAAGTGACTTTGAGCGAAAGCCTCCTCCTCTGGGGGCAATGTCATTAAGTTAAGCAGGAACACATCGAATTTGAAAGCCTCCCTCTCAGAGGGAGGTGCCCGAAGGGCGGAGGGAGTCTCACAAGCACGTCATATGGAATGCATGATTGTAGCTTATGCGGGCTTCGCAGAC
>JALEZZ010000089.1 GCA_022773585.1 Selenomonas sp.
CAAAACATGATTGATTTGGTCATGCTCGGATGTTCCGATATTGTCGTACCATTGCCGAATCGTCCTCGAGCCACGAATCACGCGGCTTGAGGCGATGCTGATGCTAATCTTTCACCCACACTTATGGGTGAAGAGCCAAAAGAAATGGCAGATGCGCGGGAGCGGGATGTCTGCAAGCCCTTCGTCTGGGAAAGATCTCCCCCTCCCCCAATCCGCGAGCTGACAGCCTCTCTTCGGGAGGTCGGGGGACTTCATAAGAAAACTTTTAGATGTAAGGTAACGAAGCCAAGCGAGGCATCACGATGTGAACAGAAAGCTTCACATCCATTCGAGCCCGACAGGCCGTGTCATCGTTGTTTTCGTTGAAGTCCCCCGTCCTCCCCGAGCACGTCCCCCTTCTTCGCGTGCTTACGCTTCCTTCTTATCAAATGGTACGTGATTTAAAATCAGATCCGGATTATTATCCATAATCCACCCGAGCGCCCATTCGTTATTGACGAGCAGCACGGGGTTTTCATGCCGGTCATAGACGAACATGCCGCGGTCGGCACCTTTGAGGCTGGCGGGGGTGACTTCTCTGCCGTCTTCCCATGCCATCCATCTTGCGACTTCGTAGGGCTGCATCTGCATTTCGATGTCGACGTTGTATTCGTTTTTGAGGCGGTATTCGAGGACTTCGAACTGCAGGGTGCCGACGGTGCCGACGATGTAGCTTTCCATGCCTGCGCCGGCCTGCTGGAAAAGCTGGATGGCACCTTCCTGCGTGAGCTGCTCGATGCCTTTGACGAACTGCTTGCGCTTCATGGTGTCTTTCGCCTGCACGCGGGCGAACTTTTCCGGCGGGAAAACCGGGAAGTCGGCGTATTTGAATTTGTGACTGGGGTCGCAGATGGTATCGCCGATGCCGAAGACGCCGGGGTCGAAGAGGCCGACGATGTCGCCGGGGTATGCGGTGTCGATGATCTGGCGGTCCTGTGCGAGGAACTGCTGCGGCTGCGCGAGCTTGATAGGCTTGCCGCTACGCTCGTGCCAGACTTCCATGTTTCGCTCGAATTTGCCGGAGCAGATGCGGATGAAAGCGAGGCGGTCGCGGTGCGCGGGGTTCATGTTGGCCTGGATCTTGAAGACGAAGCCAGAGAATTTTTCGTCGTCCGGGGCGATGAGGCCGTCGCTCGACTTGCGCGGCTGGGGCTTCGGAGCCATGCGGATGTAGCCTTCGAGGAAATCCTGCACGCCGAAATTCGTCATGGCGGAGCCGAAGAACATCGGCGTCAGCTCGCCGGCGTTGACCTTTTCCATGTCAAAATCCTCGCCCGCCTCGTCAAGGAGCTCGATGTCGGCCATGAGGTCGTCGTAGGTCTCATGCCCCATGCGTGCGATGGCGGCGGGGTCGTCGGGCTCGTAGACGTCGGCGACGCGGGCCTGCTGGCCGTGGCTCGTGTCGGCGGCGAACAGCAAGATTTTTTTCTCGCGGCGGTCGTAGACGCCCATGTACTGCCCGTCCTGCCCGATCGGCCAGTTCATCGGATACGAACGGATGCCGAGGACGGTCTCGATTTCGTCCATGAGGTCGAGTGGCGCCTTGCCATAGTGGTCGAGCTTGTTGACGAACGTGAAAATCGGGATGCCGCGGTCGGAGCAGACTTTGAAGAGCTTCTTCGTCTGCGCCTCGACGCCTTTCGCGACGTCGATGACCATGACGGCACTGTCAACGGCCATCAGCGTGCGATACGTGTCTTCGGAAAAGTCCTGATGGCCCGGGGTGTCGAGGATGTTGATGCGGCAGCCGTCATAGTCAAACTGGAGGACGGAGCTCGTGACAGAGATACCGCGCTGCTTCTCGATCTCCATCCAGTCGGAGACGGCGTGGCGCTGGGTCTTGCGGGACTTGATGGAGCCTGCGAGGTGGATGGCGCCGCCATAGAGCAGGAGCTTTTCCGTCAGCGTCGTCTTGCCGGCGTCCGGGTGCGAAATGATGGCGAACGTGCGCCGCTTCTCGATTTCTTTCTGGAGTTCTTTCTGTAGTTCTGACAAAGTAGTTGTTTCCTCCCATTGGATGCTGTCTTTATTGTAGCAAAATTTTGCCCGCGTGGCTAGGGGGAAAGGGTGGCAATGTGCGCGGGTTTCGGATATAATGAAGGAAAAAAGGAACAAATGAAGGAGGAACCCATCATGTCCGATATGTATCAGGAGTTTGTGGACCGCCGCAGCGTGCGGGTGTACACGGAGGAGCCGATTGCAGACGCTGACCTCAAGAAAATCCTCGCGGCCGGCCTCATGTCGCCGTCAGGAAAGTCGAAGTTCCCGTGGCATTTCATCGTGGTGAAAGACCGCGCGATGCTGGAAAAACTCAGCAAATGCCGCGTCGGCGTGGCGCGGATGCTCGCGAAGGCGGCCTGCGCCATCGTGGTCGTCGGCGACCCGGCCGATACGGACACGCTCGTCGAGGACTGCACGATCGCGGCCGCGTACATGCACCTCGAAGCGAGCACTTTGGGCCTTGGCAGCTGCTACATCCAGGGCCGCGGCCGCGAGGCCGAGGACGGCGGCACGACAGAAGATTACGTGCGCGGGCTGCTCGGCTTCCCTGCGGAGTACAAATTGCAGGCCATCGTGTCGCTCGGACATGTCGGGAAAGCGATGAAGCCGCATAAGGAAGAAAAATTGTTCTGGAACAAGGTGCATGAAGAAAAGTTCTGACGGAGGCGCGCGGCTCGCGAAGCAAGGCTTGTGGTCGCGGTCAGGCGGGGGATTCCAACGGAAACAACGCTGACACGGCCTGTCAAGCTCGATAAACTTTGAAACGATAGGTTCACATCGATTTGTCTCGTTTTTTCTGTTTCCTTACAGCTAAAAGTTTCCTTATGGAATCCCCCGCCCTCCCGAAGGGAAGAGCGTAGCTCGCGTCCTCTCCGCCTCCAGCCTCCCTCTAGAGACACAAAACCTCCAGTGGAGGGGGTTCGGGGACCGCGAAGCGGTCGCTTATGCCGCCAAGCTGTCTCCCTGCACGAAAAATGAAATAGCATGTCATTTCTTCCGCAGGTGCGATAATAAGGAAAAACACAGCAAGCCCCCAGCAGGCGATGAACCCTGCTGGGGGCTTGCTCTATTGGAAATAAAATGTCAAACTCTTTTTACCTAACCATGCATATTATATCAAATCCAATGCCGTTTTGCAAGACGGCGCTCTTAGATGAAGTATTCGATTCCCTCCCCTGCTGCTTTCTTTGTGCGGTCGTTGAAGAGGAGGACGGCTTCGCGGCCGTTTTCGGGGCCGAGGGCGTAGGGGGATTTGGCGGGGCATTCGGCGCAGTGGGTGCAGGCGAAGCAGCGGAGCGGGACGATGCGGTTATAGGCGAAGGGGTGATCTGCCTCGATTTCGATGCCGGTGCCCGCGAATTCCTTGTCGTCGGCCGGAACGTACCAGGGGTCGAACATGAGAGCTTTGTCGCGGCTTTCGGTGAGGCCGGTCAGGAGGACGTAGTGCTCGACGTCATAAAAGAGGCGGACGACGGCGACGCCGCCGCGGATGAGGGCGTCGGCGATGGCACCGTCGCGGACGAGGGTGACGGCGCAGCCTGCGAGGTAGCGCGTGGAGAGCGGGAGCTTTGTGGCGCGGCCGAAGCCGTCGAGCCAGCTTGCAAGGAACTGCATGGCCATGCGCGAGGTGCCCGCGCGGCCGGGCGCGCCTTCGGCGCTGTAGCAGTCAAGGCTGTAGAGCATGACGTTGCGCACGATTTCGGGCGGGATGTCTTCGCGGTCAAAAAGGAAGCTGACGGCATTAAGCATCGTCGTCGGGCCGCAGTCGTAGTTTGTGAGCTGGTAGCGGAGAGGAGTATGCATGAAAAAGGGGTGCTCCTTTCGTGGTCGCGAAGAGAGGCTGGTGGTCGCGGTCAGGCGGGGGCTTTCAACGAAACCAACGCTGACACGGCCTGCCATGCTTGATGGTTCTTAGAAGCTTTTGGTTCACATCGAGAAACCTTGATCGGCTACGTTTCCTTACAGCTAAAAGGTTTCTTATGAAAGCCTCCGCCTTCCCGAAGGAAGGCTCGATGTCGCGAAGCCGCAAGGAGCAGGAAAATGGGGAATCATTCGTATAAGGTACAACGAAGCTTATCCGTTCGAAGTCTCATCTGTTGCCGAACGTCCCTTTTCCAGCTGCCTCCCTCTAGAGGGAGGGGGACCGCGTCAGCGGTGGTGGGAGTAGTAGGATGCTGGAGCCTGCCAAACATGCCAAACGCTGCTAAAGTCCCCTATTCCACCACAACCCCGACCGGACAGTGATCGCTTCCATACACATCTGCGTGAATCGTGGCATCGGTGATGCGGCCGCGCAGTTTTTCTGACGCTACGAAGTAGTCGATGCGCCATCCGGCGTTTGTGAGGCGGGCTTTGCGCAGGTAGGACCACCAGGTATAGGCACCGGTCGTATCGGGGTGCAGGGTGCGATAGGTGTCGAGGAAGCCTGCCTGCAGGAGTTCTCCGAATTTGCCGCGCTCTTCGTCGGTGAAGCCGGCGTTGTGATGGTTTGTTTTCGGGTTTTTGAGGTCGATGGCCTCGTGAGCGACGTTGAGGTCGCCGCAGAGGAGGACGGGCTTTTTCGCGTCGAGGCCGCAGAGGTAGGAGCGGAAGGCGTCTTCCCACTCCATGCGGTATGCGAGGCGTTCGAGCCCTCTCTGGCTGTTCGGTGTGTAGCAGTTGACGAGGTAGAACTCTGGCAGCTCGAGCGTGATGACGCGGCCTTCGTGGTCGTGTTCGGGGATGCCGATGCCGCAGGTGACGTTGAGCGGCTCGATGCGCGTGAAGACGGCCGTGCCGGAATAGCCTTTCTTTTCAGCGCTGTTCCAGTACTGACGATAGCCGGGCAGGTCGAGGATGGCCTGTCCTTCCTGCATCTTTGTCTCCTGCAAAGAGACGACATCGGCATCGAACGCGCGGAAGGACTCCATGAAGCCTTTTTTGAGGCAGGCGCGCAGGCCGTTGACGTTCCAGGAAATCAGCTTCATCTGTCATCCTCCTTCCCTGCTTCGCTGTCCATCGTGGCAGATGGTGTCCCGCTGCCTGCCGGTGCGAGCATGTCACTCTTGAGGTCGTAGGTGAGTACGGAGATTTCGCGCAAGAGATCCGTGACGCTCTCGGACCAGGTGCTGCGCGGGCCGAGGAGCAGCTGCCCCTCCTCGCCCGTACGGCGGACATATTTGATGGAAAGGCGCTCGCCTGCCGCGTCCCCTGCTGTGCGACGGCGGGCGCCTGCCGCCGCCTGATGCTCGGCGCGGGCGCTGATGTCGTTGAGCGCAGGCTCGACGCGCTTCAGGAGAATCGGGATGTTGCGGATGGAGTCAAACGCGTGACGCTCCGTGCCGAAGCCCTGCTTGTGCCGCGTGAGAATCAGGATGTGCTTGCCGCGGCTGATGGCGATTTTCTCGACGAGCGTGCCGCCCGCCGCGCGCGGAGCATAGGGATTGCCCACGACCGGCGCGAGCGCCCCTTCGTACAGCAGCGTCAGCTGCTCGACCTGATGGATTTTCGGCAGCGCCACGCCCGGCAGTTCGTTCATGACATCGACGAAGGCGGGCCAGTTCTCGGGATACGCGTCGCCGGAGATGCGGCGCTTGACGCCGTCTGCGATGAGGTCGATCGTCCACGGTGCGACGTGGTCATCCTCGGCCTCCGCCGCATAGCGTTTCTTCCACGCCGTGATATGCACGCGCTCGAGCCGCCGCAAAAACCGCCGCCCGCTCTCGAGGACGCGCCACGGCAGGGGCTCGGGTGCTTCGCCATGGTAGCAGGCCAGGCGGACTTCGCGGTTCTTCACGGCGACGATGGCAGTCAGGGACTGTTCTTCCATCTGGAGTTTCAGGCGTTCGAGCAAAAAGAGAGCCTCCCTTTCATTTCATTCCCTCTATTTTACTACAGAAACAATTTTTTCACAATCATCCATCGGGTATCGGGCCATCGTCAGCAGGCATTGCGGATGGCAGCGGCCTCGCAGCGGAGCCCGGCCGCGAAAGCCCGCACTTCTTCCTCCGTCGTGAAGCGGCCGAGCGTGACGCGCAGGGACGACTGGGCGCGGCCTTCTGGGAGGCCCATCGCGGAAAGGACGTGCGACGGCGTAAGCGACCCCGCGCTGCAGGCGCTGCCGGCCGAGATGGCGAAGCCTGCGCGGTCGAGGCGGATGAGCAGCGTGTCGCGGCGGACGCCCTCGATGCTAAAATTCAACGTGCCGGGCAGGCACGGTGCGTCGTTGTCCGCCAGACCGTTGCGGAAGGTGCCGGGGATGTCTCGAATGCTGTCCCAAAGGAGGCACCGCAGCTGCCGCAGGCGTTCGGCCTCCCCTGCCTGTTCTTTCTGCGCGATTTCTGCCGCACAGCCGAGGGCGACGAGTCCCGGCACATTTTCCGTGCCCGCGCGCAGGCCGCGCTCCTGTGCGCCGCCGTGGACGAGCGGGTCGATGATGACGCCGCGCCTGAGATACAGCACCCCCGTGCCTTTCGGCCCGTAGAGCTTGTGCCCCGAGAGCGAAAGGGCGTCGATGCCGAGCGCGTCGACATCAATCGGGATATGGCCAGCCGCCTGGACGGCGTCCGTGTGGAAGACGGCCCCATGGTCATGCGCGATGGCCGCGAGTTCGCGCACGGGCTCGATCGTACCGACCTCGTTGTTTGCGAGCATGATGCTGACAATGCCAATTTCCGACTGAGCTGCGCTGCAACTCGCGGTCATCACGGCATCGAGGTCGTCCGGCGAAACGCGCCCTGCGCCATCCACGGGCAGATAAATGACGGGAAATCCCTGCTTTTCCAGCCATTCGCATGTCCGCAGCACGGCTGGGTGCTCGATGGCAGACGTCACAATGCCGCAGGGCAGACCTTTCTCGCGCCGCGCAAACGCCATGCCCTTGAGCGCCCAGTTATCGCTCTCGCTGCCGCCGCTCGTAAAAAAGATGTCCGAGGGCGATGCGCCGAGCAGGGACGCCACCTGCCGCCGCGCGGTTTCCACATGGCTGCGCGCCGTGCGGCCGAGGGTGTAGAGGCTCGAAGCATTGCCGTAGACGGTGGAAAGCTCCTGCTGCATGACCGAAAGTACGCGCGGATCAAGCGGAGTTGTCGCAGCATAATCCAGATAAATGACGTTAGCAACGTCTTCCTGCTTGTCAGGCTTTCGCATCCTACTACTCCCACCACCGCTTCGCGGTCCCCCTCCCTCAATGAGGGAGGCTGATTTTTCCGTGGCTTTCATCCCGCGCATCCCATGCGCTTCCTTCCGTCGCCTTTGCAGAGGTCGGCGAGGGTGATGCTGGCGAGGACGTCGTTGATGCTGTCGCAGACTTTCTCCCAGATACCGCGCGTCACGCACTCGCTCGCTCGCGCGCAATGGGCGGCCTTCTCCCCTTCGAGCAGGCAGTCGACGAGGGCGATAGGCCCTTCGGCCGCCGTGATGATGTCGCAGATTGTGATGTCTTCCGGCGCGCGCGCGAGTTCGTAGCCGCCCTGCGCGCCGCGCGTACTCGTCACGAGGCCGGCCTTTCGCATCGTGCCCATGAGCTGCTCGAGATAGTTCTCGGACAGTCCCTGGCTCACGGCGATGGATTTGAGTGGCACGATGCCCTGCCCGTAATGCTGTGCGAGTTCATAAAGCGCCGTGACGCTGTAGCGTCCTTTTGTGGATAGTTTCATATGGTTTCTCCTTCAATACCTCTCCGGCCAGCACCTGTGCAGATACTCCCCGAGCACCTTTTCCCGGCCGATGTCGGTCGGCCGATAGTAGTGCGCGCGAGCGCGTATCAGCGCGTCGGGCAGGTACTGCTGCTTCGTGAAATGGCCTTCGTAGTCGTGCGGGTAGATGTAGCCCTGCCCGTGGCCGAGCTTCGCGGCGCCTTTGTAATGCGAATCGCGCAGGTGCAGCGGGACGCCGCCGCAGTTCTTGCCGCGCACGTCCGCGAGGGCCGCGTCGATGCCGAGGTAGGCCGCGTTGCTCTTTGGGGCCGAGGCGACGTACGTGACCGCCTGGCCGAGCGTGATGCGCGCCTCGGGGAGGCCGACGAACTGCACGGCCTGCGCGGCCGCCATCGCGACGACGAGTGCCATCGGGTCCGCGTTGCCGACATCCTCCGACGCGCAGATCACGATGCGCCGCGCGATGAAATTGACGTCCTCGCCGCCTGCGAGCATCCGCGCGAGATAATGGAGCGCCGCATCCGGGTCGCTGCCGCGCATGCTCTTGATGAAGGCCGACGCCGTGTCGTAATGGTTGTCGCCCTTCTTGTCATACGACTGGACGCGCTCGCCGACGATGCTCTCCATGAGGTCGTGCGTCAAGGCACCGCCCGTCGGCGGCAGCATGGCCGCCATCTCTTCGAGCAGGTTCAGCGCCATGCGCGCATCGCCGCCTGCAAACTGGGCGATGGCAGCGAGCACGCCATCTTCCACCGTGAGGTGCTGTGCGCCAAGCCCGCGTTCCGTGTCGCTGAGTGCCTGCTGCAAAATCCGCACGATCTGCCCGTCTGTGAGTTTCTGGAGCCGCACGACGCGCAGGCGCGAAAGCAGCGCGTGGTTGACCTCGAAGAAAGGATTTTCCGTCGTCGCGCCGATCAGTACGAGCCGCCCGTCCTCGACATACGGCAGCAAGACATCCTGCTGGCTCTTGTTGAAGCGGTGGATTTCGTCGATGAAGACAATCGTGCGCTTCTGGTAGTACTTGCGGTTCTCCTCGGCCTCTTTGACGATGGCGCGGATGTCGGCGATGCCAGACGCGACGGCGTTGAGTTTTTTGAACGCGCTGTGCGTGAGACCCGCGATCATCTGCGCGAGCGTCGTCTTGCCCGTGCCGGGCGGCCCGTAGAAAATCATGGACGGCACGTGATCCTGCTCCATCATGCGCCGCAGGAACCTGCCGGGCCCGACGGCCTCCTGCTGGCCGATGAACTCGTCAAACGTCCGCGGCCGCATCCGCTGCGCGAGCGGCGCAAAACGAGAAGCCGCGCCGCCCGACGACTCCGAAGCATCCGCCGCCGCGGCGAAAAGATCGATATCTTCCATGTGGTGTCCTTTCTCGATTTTTTCGACGCATGAAGAATAGTTTCAACGCCCGCATAAATCACAATCGTCCTTTTCCTACGCCCATCTTGTGAGACTCCCTCAGTCAGCTTCGCTGACAGCTCCCAGCCGCAAGCGGCATAAGCGACCGCTAAGCGCTAAAGCGCTAAGCGTCTGCTTATCTGAGAGGGAGCCTTTCTTATTGCGTTGCCTCCCTCTCAGAGGGAGGTGGCCCCGAAGGGGACGGAGGGAGTCTCACAAGCACGACGTTGTAGATGCATGATTGTGATTTACGCGGGCGCCGCCGTCGCTTCTCCCTTCTTCCGCAATCCGTCGCCGTTACTTCCGTCCCGTCGACCCAAAACCGCCTTTTCGCTCGGCTCCACTTCCCGCCGTATCTCCGTCGACGGTTTCGTATCTCACGAACATCCCCTGCGCAATGCGGTCGCCTTTTTTCAGCGTGTACGCCGCCGCGCCGAGGTTCGTGATCGCGACCATGATATGGCCTTCGTTGCCGGGATTGTCGTAGTAGTCCGCGTCGATGACGCCGACGCTGTTGGCGAGCATGAGCTGGTGCTTGGCCGCGAGGCTCGAGCGGATGGTCAGCAGCAGCACCTCGCCGGGCTGCATATAGGCTTTGAGCCCGGTCGGCACGAGCGTCACGCGCCCGGGCGCAATCACGGCGTCCTCCGCCGCCTCGATGTCATATCCCGCACTCGCGGCCGTTTTCCGCTGCGGCAGATGAATGCCCGCCGCTGCGAACGCCTGTACGCATTCGAATCCTCGCTGTTTTTCCAAAATGATGTTACTCCTTCTTTCGACGCCCGCGGAAATCACAATCGTGCTTTTCCAACGCCCATCTTGTGAGACTCCCTCAGTCAGCTTCGCTGACAGCTCCCTCTGAGACAATGTCGTTAAGTTAGCGAAAATCCAACGAACACAGGCCCCCTCTCCGAGGGGGCTGGCAGCGAAGCTGACTGGGGGTGTGTCGAAGGTAGGATGAATCGGATCGCAGGATTGGTATCTGCGAAGACGTACCTTCGCAGATGCAATCGAACTTGTGGCTACATCCTACCTTCGACACACCCACCACCGCTAACGCGGTTCCCCTCCCTCGGAGAGGGAGGCAAGAGTTTGCGGGCCTTATGCCTAACTTAATGACATTGCCCTCTGAGAGGGAGCCTTTCTTATTGCATTGCCTCCCTCTCAGAGGGAGGTGGCCCCGAAGGGGTCGGAGGGAGTCTCACAAGCACGCCGCTGTAAATGCACGATTGCCATTTACACGGGCGCCGTAGCCGCTTCCTCCTCCCGCATGAAAAAAGCTCTCCCCCGCAGGGGAAAGCCCTTTTCCTTCACGCCTCTTTCGGCTGCTCAGCCTTCTCGGCCTTCTCGCCCTTTTCTTTCTCGCCCGTGAAGCTGCCGCTGATCGGGCGGGCCGGGGTCACGGTCGAGATGGCGTGCTTGTAAATCATCTGCTGCTTCCCCATCGAGTCGATGATGACCGTAAAGTTGTCGAAGCCGCGGACATTTCCCTTGATCTGGAAGCCGTTGACGAGATGCACCGTCACGGGCACATTCTCTTTGCGCACCTGATTGAGAAAACTGTCCTGCAAATTAATCTGTTTCATAGCCAAATCAATCACCTCATAGCATCAAGAGCATCGTTCTAGGAAGCACTCCTCGTCTTCCTTTTTCTCTACATCCTTACTGATTCGACCTTTTTCTGAAAAATCCTCTCACATCGGAAAGAATCTCGTTCAAAATTTTTTCCGCAGGCGCCGTTGCGTCGTACCAATGGATGTACTTCATGCGGCGGTACCACGTCAGCTGGCGCTTCGCAAAATGGCGCGTCGCCGTCTGGATGGCCGTCACGGCCTCCGCCTCCGTGCACTCGCCCGCAAGATACGCCGCCGTCTCCTTGTACCCGATGCCCTGCATGGCCTGCATCTCGCGCGTGACGCCATGCGCGAGCAGGCCGCGCACTTCGTCCACGAGTCCATCCGCCCACATCTGCCGCACGCGCTCGTTGATGCGGTCATAGAGCTCCGCGCGCGGCCGCGAAAGACCCGCGACGAACGCGTCATACGGCGGCTCGCCCTTCTCGCGCGAAATCGTTTCGCCGCCCATGTGCGCCACTTCAAGCGCGCGGATCACGCGGCGGACATTGTTCGGATGGATGGTCTCTGCCGCCTTCGGGTCGGTGCGGCAGAGGAGGTCATAGACGGCCGCGCCGCCCTGCGTTTCTGCCATGCGCTGGAGTTCCGCGCGATACGCGGGGTCGCTGCCCTGTTCGCTAAACACATACCCCTCGACGAGCGACTGGACATAGAGCCCCGTGCCGCCGACGAGGAACGGCAGCCTGCCGCGCAAAGCCATATCGCGGATGCAGTCATCGGCCTCCTGCTGGAACTCCTGGACGCTGTAGCTCTCCTCAGGCCCCCGGATGTCGACGAGATGGTGGACGATGCCCTGCCGCTCGGCGAGGCCCGGCTTTGCCGCGCCGATGTCGAAGCCGCGATAAATCAGCATCGAGTCGCCCGAGATGATTTCCGTCCCGAGCGCCTTGGCGAGCTCGATGGAGAGCGCCGTCTTTCCGACCGCCGTCGGCCCGAGCAGCACGAAGAGTTTTGGTTTTGCCGTCATGCGAGCTCGATGGATTCGCCCGGGCGTACGATGTCGACTTTCGCCGGCGTCATCGACTCCGTGACTTCCTTGTATTTCTCGACGTCCTGCGCGATGATCGGCCACGTGTCATAGTGAATCGGGATGACATGGCGCACGCCGAGCCACTTCGCCGCGAGCGCCGCGTCCTCGAGGCCCATCGTGTAATTGTCGCCAATCGGCAGCATCGCATAATCGAGCGCGTCCTTCTTGCCGATGAGCTGCATGTCGGAGAACAGCGCCGTGTCGCCCGCGAAATAGAGCACCTTGCCGCCGATGTAGATGACATAGCCGCAGGCGATGCCGCCCGCGACGCCGCTGCTGTGCTGCGCGAGCGTCATGCGCACCTTGCCGAACGGGAGGACGAGCGACCCGCCGAGGTTCATGCCGTGGAGCTTCGCGGCCGGGAGGTCGAGGAGCCCGAGCACCTCCGGCACGCCGACGACATCCGCGCCCGTGCGCGCCGCGATGGCCTGTGCGTCGCCGAAATGGTCGCCATGCGCATGCGAGAGCAGGATGGTGTCGGCCTCTACCTTGTCAGCCGAAATGGCGGCCTTCGGATTGCCTGTCAGGAACGGGTCGGTCAGGACTTTGTGCGCGCCATCATCGAGCTGGAAACAAGAATGGCCGTAAAACGTGAATTTCAACATCAGAACGACTCCTTTCGGCTGTGAATTGCCATCCGAAATCACAGATGATAAAATAGGATACAATCATTATAACACATGCGACAACAAGATGGAAAGGGAGACCCTCATGGAGACTTTGCGCACGTCATCACAAAAGGAAACACGCAGCTGCATCCGCCTGCCGCAGGTGACGCTCGATTTCCATCGCCCGCTGCCGGAGGCGGAGCGCCTGCTCTTCCTCGGCGGGCGGCCGCCGGAGGCGGTCTGGGTGCAGCAGCTGCTCGAGAACCGTGCGCGGCCGAGCATCTATGCCGTCGATCATGGCGTCGATGCCTGCCGCAGGGCGGGACTCCCCCCGACGCTCTTGATTGGCGACGCCGACAGCGCGGCGCCGGAGAACTGGCGCTGGGGCGAGATGCAGGCCGAGCGCGTCGAACGCCACCCCGTCGAAAAGGATTTCACGGACACGCAGCTCGCGCTCCAGCGCGCCACGGAGGGCGGGCCCGCCGTGCTGCTGCTGACGGGCGCGTTCGGCGGACGGTTCGACCACGCGTACAGTACGATCTTTTCTGCCGCACAGGTGAAGGCGCCCTGCGTACTGGCCGACGAACGGGAGCTTGCGGCCTATGTCCATGATGGAGAGCGCCTCACGCTCACGTTCGGAAAGCGGCCGAAGGCCCTCTCGCTGCTGCCGATGACGGCCGAAGCCGAAGGTGTCACGCTCGAAGGAACGCACTGGCCGCTCATGGACGCCACGCTCTGCCAGGGACGGCCGAACGCTGTCAGCAATGTGCTGGAAAGCGGCAGCGACAGCTGCACAATCCAGACAGGAACCGGCTGCGTCGCACTGTATGTGTGCTGGGAGGAGTGAGGAAGGTCGCTACCCTCTCAGTCCCCCTGCGGGGGCCAGCTCCCCCAGAGGGAGAGCCGCTTTTCCCTGCCTCCCCCTCTGGGGGAGGTGCCGAGCGAATGCGAGGCGGAGAGGGTGAGGACGCAGCGAAATTCTCAACCCCTTTTTGAATGCCGCTGGCGGACGGCTTCGTAGAGGACGATGGCGGATGAGACGGCGACGTTGAGGGACTCGGCGCCGCCGTACATCGGGATGTAGAGCGTCTCTGTCCCCTGTGCGGCGAGGAGCGCCTGCGAGACGCCCTGCCCTTCGTTGCCGAAGACGATGGCCGTCGGACCCGTGAAGTCGGCCGCATCATACGGGCGGGCATGTTCGTCGAGCGCCGTCGCGTAGAGGCGCAGGCCGTGCTCTCTGGCAAAGGCCAGGAATGCCTCCTCCGTGACGCCGCTGACGACAGGCAGATGAAACAGCGACCCCATGGCCGCGCGGACGACTTTCGGGCTGTAGATGTCCGTCGTCCCTTTCAGGAGGATGAGGCCCGCCATGCCTGCCGCGTCCGCCGTTCGCAGGATGGTGCCGAGGTTGCCGGGATCCTGGATGCGGTCGAGGACGACATAGCAGGGCGGCTGGGCGGCGGTTTCCGCAAAATGGGCGAGGTCGTCAAGGCCCCGCTTTTTCTGCGCGATTACCAAAAGGATGCCTTGCGGCGTCTGGGTGTCGCCGGCCTTCTGGTAGACGGCATCGGGCACGAGGGCGACGGGGACGCCCCTTTCTTCCAGCTTTGCCAGCACGGCGGCGGCCCGCGGCTCCCCTGCTGCATGCTCCGTCACGAGTGCAAAGTCCACGGCCCAGTCCGACGACGCCGCCATCTCCGCGAGCCGCACGCCCTCGGCAAGGAATTTCCCCGTCTTCTCGCGCGCCATGCGCTTCGCGAGCTGCGCAGCGAGCTTGACTTTCGGATTGGATGGGCTGTCAATGCGGATCATAAAAATCTCCTTTACAAAAAAACTGCGAGGGAAAATAGATATTTCCTTCGCAGTTCTTTTCTACTTTATAAGATTACATGCTCTCTTTCGCGACGTTGACGAGCTGCGTGAATGCGGCTACATCATTGATGGCGAGGTCAGCGAGCATCTTGCGGTTGACTTCGACGCCAGCCTTCGTGAGGCCGCAGATGAGACGGCTGTAGGAGATGCCGTTCGTGCGGGCCGCTGCGTTGATGCGGGCGATCCAGAGGCGGCGGAAGTTGCCCTTCTTTGCACGACGGTCGCGGCGTGCGTAGTAGAGCGCCTTCATGACGGTCTCGTTGGCTTTCTTGAACTGCTTGCTCTTGGAGCCCTTGTAGCCCTTTGCGAGCTTCAGGATCTTTTTATGACGACGATGTGCCGTGACACCGACTTTGACTCTTGGCATAGTGGTTTCCTCCTATGTATTCGAACTTACGTTTCTTGTATTGGTTAGTTCTGCCTCCCTCTCCGAGGGAGGGGGACCGCGAAGCGGTGGTGGGTGTGGCGAAGGTAGGGATTAACTATTTGTTCGATGGTATCTGCGAAGGTAGAACTTCGCAGATTGCAATCCAGCGATACAAGTTGACGTACCTTCGACACACCCCCTGCCCTTCGGGCCCTCCCCCCTCGGAGAGGGGGCTGGTCATTGCTCCCTCTGAGAGGGAGGCATCGGGGTCATTACCCGTTCGGAAGCATGCGCTTCACGCGGCCGAAGTCTGCGCCCGAGGCGATGGCGGCCTTGCGCAGGTTGCGCTTGCGCTTCGGGGACTTCTTCTCGAGGATGTGGCTCTTGTAAGCCTTGTTGCGTTTGTATTCGCCGCTTCCCGTCACCGTGAAACGTTTTGCTGCTGCTCTGCGCGTCTTAATTTTCGGCATGAGTATTTCCTCCTTGCGTTGCAGGCTGTTCCTGCTGCTGTTTCTTCTTGTTCTTGCCCGACGATTTCTGCGCTTTCGGCGCGACAATCATCGTCATGTTGCGGCCTTCGAGCTTGGCACCGCGCTCGATGGAGACGGTGTCGCCGAGGACGTCCGCGACTCTTGCGAGGACTTCCTTGCCGAGCTCCGGATGAGAGAGCTCGCGGCCGCGGAACATGATCGTCACCTTGACCTTGTTGCCCTCGCCGAGGAATTTGACGGCGTTCTTGAGCTTGACGTCGAAGTCATGCTGCTCGATGTGCGGGCGGAGCTTGACTTCTTTGATCGTGATGACTTTCTGCTTCTTGCGGGCTTCTTTCTCCCGCTTCTGCTGCTCATAGCGGTACTTTCCGAAGTCCATGATGCGGCAGACCGGCGGCTTCGCCTTCGGTGCGACCTCGACGAGGTCGAGATGCTGTTCTTCAGCGAGGCGCTGGGCTTCGCGCGTCGGCATGATGCCGAGCTGCTCGCCCGTCGCGCTCGTCACGCGGACTTCGCGAATCCGAATTTCTCCATTGATTCTGAGTGAGTCCCTGCTAATGGTGAAAACACCTCCTGTAAAATAATGATGTATCGTATCCATAAAAAAGAGGATGGCGCACGTACGCCACCCTCTCGAAACTCTGCATTTCGTATGGACCCGACTGACCGATGGGCCAGCAGGTGAGAAGCGGCGGCTTCTGCTTTCTGAACACTTTGTGTAGTATAGCACGCAACGCAGCTTGTGTCAAATGTTTTTTCATTAACTGCGAGCGTTTCTTTCGTGCCTGCCTCCCTCCCAGAGGGCAATGTCATTAAGTTAAGCGATGAAGTCCTTCAAACGCCAGCCTCCCTCTAGAGGGAGGGGGACCGCGAAGCGGTGGTGGGAGTAGTAGGATGCGATAGCCGAACGCGTTTTTCGTTGCAGCTAAAGTCCTTTAGACACTTTCGATGCATCATTTGTTTGGCTCCAGCACCCAACTACTCCCCCCGCCGCTCACGCGGCCCGTCCCCCCTCAAAGAGGGGGGCTGAAGTACGAAAATCTCAGTACTTCTGGTCGCGCGTTGCGATCTTGTCCTGGACGTATTTGATGAAATCTTCCACCTTCATCGTCTCGCTGTCCTTTTCGCCGTACTTGCGGACGGCGACGGTGCCGTCTGCCGATTCCTGGTCGCCGACGACGAGAGTGTACGGCGTCTTCATGACCTGCGACTCGCGGATCTTGTAGCCGATCTTCTCGCTGCGGGCATCGACTTCGACGCGCAGGCCGAGGTCGAACATCTTCTTTTTGAGCTCGTAGGCGTAGTCCGCATGCTTGTCCGTGATTGGGAGGATGCGCGCCTGCACGGGCGCGAACCAGACCGGGAACGCACCGGCGTAGTTCTCAATCAGGATGCCGATGAAGCGCTCGATGGAGCCGTAGACGACGCGGTGCAGCATGATCGGGCGATGCTTCTCGCCGTCTTCGCCGACATACGTGAGGTCGAATTTCTCCGGCATCTGCATGTCGTACTGGATCGTGCCGCACTGCCACGTACGGCCGATGGAGTCTTTGAGGTGGAAGTCGATTTTCGGGCCGTAGAACGCGCCGTCGCCTTCATTGACGATGTACTTGAGGCCGCGGTGCTCGAGGGCTTTGCGCAGGCCGTTCGTGGCGGCTTCCCACTCTTCGTCCGTGCCCATGGAGTCCTCGGGGCGCGTCGAGAGTTCGGCGACGTACGTCAGGCCGAACGTGCTGTAGACTTCGTCAAAGAGGTCGATCGTGTGCTGGATTTCCTTTTCTGCCTGCTCCGGCGTGACGAAGAGGTGCGCGTCGTCCTGCGTGAAGTTGCGGACGCGGAAGAGGCCGTGGAGCTCGCCGGATTTCTCATGGCGATGGACGAGGCCGAGCTCGCCGAGGCGCAGCGGCAGGTCACGGTAGCTGCGCTGCTGCGTCTTGTAAACAAGCATGCCGCCCGGGCAGTTCATCGGCTTGACGGCGTAGTCTTCGCCGTCGATCTTCGTGAAGTACATGTTGTCCTTGTAGTGTGCCCAGTGGCCGGACGTCTCCCAGAGCTTGCGGTTCAGGATCATCGGGGTCTTGATTTCCTGATAGCCGTAGCGGCGGTGCACTTCGCGCCAGTAGTTGATGAGTTCGTTGCGGATGATCATGCCGTTCGGATGGAAGAACGGGAAGCCCGGGCCTTCCTCATGCAGCGAGAAGAGGTCGAGCTGCTTGCCGAGCTTGCGATGGTCGCGCTTCTTCGCTTCTTCGAGCATGTGGAGGTAGGCGTTGAGGTCGGCCTGCTTCTCGAAAGCCGTGCCGTAGATGCGCTGGAGCATCTTGTTGTGTTCGTCGCCGCGCCAGTAAGCGCCCGCGATGCTCATGAGCTTCAGGGCCTTGACCTTGCCCGTCGATGCGACGTGCGGGCCCGCGCAGAGGTCGGTGAACTCGCCCTGCGTGTAGAGCGTGATGAGGGCGTCCGCCGGCAGGTCGTTGATGAGTTCGACCTTGTAGGATTCGCCGAGGCCTTCAAAGAGCTTCAGCGCTTCGTCGCGGGAGACTTCCTTGCGCACGAGCGGCAGGTTCTCCTTGACGATCTTCTTCATTTCCTTCTCGATGTCGGCGAGGTCGCTGTCACTGAGCTGGCGGTCCATGTCGATGTCGTAGTAGAAGCCGTTGTCGATGGCCGGGCCGATGGCGAGCTTGACGTTCTCGTTCTTGTAAAGACGCTTCAGCGCCTGCGCGAGAATGTGCGAGCCCGTGTGGCGCAGCGCCCAGCGGCCGTCGGCGTCTTCAAACGTCAGGAACTCGACCTTTGCGTCCTTCGTAAGCGGCGTTGCAAGATCGACCGTCTTGCCGTCGAGCTTGGCAGCAAGGACCTTCTTTGCGAGGCTGTTGCTCACCGATTTGACAAAGTCGGCAATGGACGTGCCCTCCGCGACTTCGCGGGCTGCGCCATCTTTCAGCGTGATGTTCAGCATGGAAAATTTCCTCCTTGTAAAACAAAAACAGCCCGCCCCTAAAAAGGGACGAGCTGCAATTCTCGTGGTTCCACCCTGCTTGCTCCCCCGCTTCTCTGCGGGAAAGCCGCTCAGCATTGATAACGGAGGCTCGCTCCGGCCCGCGCTAGACTCCCGAAGGATTTCACGCGGACAGTTCCGAAGGGGTGGCAGCGGGGACGTCCAGAGCCTTTCCACCAGCGGCTCCTCTCTCTCGGACGTGGTTCCCGTCGTCATGTCTTCGTCATGACCTGTAAACAATGCTCATTATAGAAGCTCCCCAGCGGACTGTCAAGAGGGAAAAAGAGATTTTTCGTGCGCCTAGAAACGTCGCTACCCTCTCAGTCAGCCATTCGGCTGACAGCTCCCCCAAAGGGGGGAGCCTCAGTAGATGTGGTATTCCTTCCAGGGGATCTGGTCGAGCCGGATGGACTTAAGGAAATCGACGATGTCCTTGCGGCCGTAGTAGTGCGGCTGGCCCTCGTTGTCCTGGCTCATCAGGATGATCGGCATGTTCGGGAAGAACTGCATGAGTTCGGAGCGCGCGGCGACGAGGCTGCGCGTATACCGCGTGATTTCCGGCCGCACGGCGATGACCGCGAACGTCACCCCCTGCTCGATGATGACCGCGCCATGAAGCGTCATGACGATGCCCCCTTTCGGTGAATTTCAGTGAAAAATGAATTTGCAAAAAAGACCCGCCACAAACGTGACGAGCCTTTTGAATTCTGCTTTCTGGAAAGCAACAAGCCTCAGCGTTTGCTGAACTGGGAAGCCTTGCGTGCTTTCTTGAGGCCGTATTTGCGGCGCTCTTTCTCGCGCGGGTCGCGCGTGACGAAGCCGGCCTTCTTGAGTGCCGGACGGAGCTCGGCGTCCATCTCCATGAGGGCGCGCGTGATGCCGTGACGGATGGCGCCTGCCTGACCCGTCACGCCGCCGCCAGCAACATTGGCGATGACGTCGTACTTGTCATTCGTCTCCGTGAGGTTCAGCGGCTGGCGAACGATGAGTTCGAGTGTCTTGAGACCGAAATACTCTTCCATATCGCGGCCGTTGATCGTGACTTTGCCTTCGCCCGGGACGAGGCGGACACGTGCCACGGACGATTTTCTGCGGCCCGTGCCGTAGTAGCTAACCTGTGCCATGTATGTATTCCTCCTATCCCTTAGCGAATGTCAAACTTGAGAGCTTCCGGCTTCTGTGCTGCATGCGGATGCTCCGGGCCAGCGTAGACGCTGAGCTTGCGGAACATCTGTGCGCCGAGGCGGTTGTGCGGGAGCATGCCCTTGATGGCGTGCTCGAGGACGCGCGTCGGGAAGCGGTCGAGCATCTGGCCGGCCGGCGTGAACGTCGTGCCGCCCTGATAACCGGAATGACGGAAGTACGTCTTCTTGATGAGCTTCTTGCCCGTGAACTTCACTTTGTCTGCATTGACGACGATGACGTAGTCACCCGTATCCACATGCGGCGTGTACGTCGGTTTATTCTTGCCGCGAAGGACTTTCGCGATCTCAGCTGCGAGGCGGCCGACCGTCTGGCCTTCCGCGTCGACAACATACCATTTGCGCTCGATATTGGCAGCATTTGCCATGAACGTTGTCTTCATGCGTTTTCCCCCCTAGAGATTAGGTAAATTCAGCTCGGATGTTCGGAAACAGGCTTCCGGGGCTGATGGAAACGCTCGTTCTGACATCACATGGAGATATTCTACAGAAATGTGCGGGCGATGTCAAGGATTTTTTCTTGGCACCGGGGAATTTTTTTGAAAAGCCTCCCTCTCAGAGGGAGGTGGCCCCGAAGGGGTCGGAAGGAGTCTCACAAGATGGGCGTATGAGATTCTGGATTGCTTTTTACACGGGCGGCGCAGTTGCTATTTTCGACGCCCGCGTAAGAAACAATCGTGCATTTCATACTTCGTGCTTGTGAGACTCCCTCAGTCAGCCATCCGGCTGACAGCTCCCTCTGAGAGGGAGCCGACGCTCGAAGGATTGCTCCTATATTTTCCCCTTTGGCTGGGCCGTGCCGAGGTGGGCGGTGCTGTTGACGAGTTCGACGCTGGTCGTGCCGTCTTCGTGGTAGCAGACGATGCTGACGGCCGTGTTGAACTGGCGGATCGTCCAGAGGTAGCGGAGATCCATGTGGAGCGCGTGCGCGAGGAGCGTGCGGAGGATGGCGCCGTGGGCCGTGACGGCGATGGTTTCATCTTTGTGCGCCGCGCAGAGCTCCCGGATGCAGCCGAGCGCGCGCTGCTGGACGATGGGGAAAGATTCGCCGTGCGGGATGACGAGGCGGTCGGGGCGCTGGAAGAAGTCCGTCAGCGCCTCGGGCCATTTCGCCGTGATTTCGTCATACGTCAGGCCTTCCCAGTCGCCGAAGTTGATTTCGCGCAACTCGGCGCGCGGCTGGACGGTGAGGCCGAAGCGGTCGGCGACGCACTGCGCCGTCGTCATGGCGCGGGACAGGTTGCTCGAATAGATGGCCGTGAGGCCCTGCACAGGGAACGCGGCGGCAAGCTTTTTCGCCTGCTCCACGCCGAGCTCCGACAGCGGCACGTCCGACTGCCCCTGATACCGGCCCGTGATGTTCCATTCCGTCTGGCCGTGGCGGATGAAGATGATTTTGGTCATAAATGAATCTCCTTTTTCGGGAAAGGCCCCCTCTAGAGGGGGCTGTCAGCGAAGCTGACTGGGGGAGTAGTTGGGTGCTGGAGACAACCAGATATACAGAACGTTGCTAAAGACTTTAGCGACGACTGCATTCTTGTCAGGCTATCGCATCCTACTACTCCCACCACCGCTTCGCGGTCCCTCTCCCTCTAGGAGGGAGGCTGAAGTTTTGATTACTTCGCCACATCTCTCCACGCGGCGAGCAGTTTTTCGTTTTCTTCCGACCTCCGCACGGCGAGCCGCAGCCAGCCTTCGGAGAGGCCGGCGAAGTTGGCGCAGTCTCGGATGAGGATGCCGCGGGCGCGGAGGGATTCGATGAGGTGTTCGGCCTCCCCTGCTTCTTTGAGGCGCAGCATCAGGAAGTTCGCGCTTGGCGGCAGGACGGTCGCGACGTTTGGCAGAGAGGCCACGGCCTCCGCGAATTTTGGCGCGGTTTCGGCGACGAAGGCTCTCGACCGCTCCTGATAGTCATGGTCGCCGAGCGCCGCGACGCCGGCCGCCTGGGCGAGCAGGTTGACGTTCCAGACGTCTTTGTGGGCGTCGAGTTTCGCGGCGAGCTGCGGCATGCAGACGCCGAAGCCGAGGCGCAGGCCGGGCATGGCGAAGAATTTCGTCAGGGAGCGCACGAGCAGGCAGTGCGGCAGGCGCCCCGCCTCGCGGCGGATCGTGTGCTCCGCTTCGTCCGTGCGGAAGTCGAGGAACGATTCATCGACGACAAGGCTGCAGCCGAGCGCGGTCAGGCGCTCGGAGAGGCGCACGAGTTCCTCGCGGGGGAGCAGCGTCCCCGTCGGGTTGTTCGGGTTGCCGAGCACGACGGCGTCGGCCTTTGTCTGCCGCACCTCGTCCAAAAGCGCCTCGCAGTCGATGGCGAAGCCGTTCCGCTCGCGCAGCAGGAAATACTCGACGTCGGCGCCGCTCGCGAGCGCGGCCCGTTCGTACTCCGAAAACGACGGCACGGGCAGCAGCACGCGCTTTGGCCGCTCGACTTCGAAAAACAGGTAGAAGAGTTCCGCCGCGCCGTTGCCGAGCACGAACGTGTCCGCAGGCGTCTCGTACGCCGCCGCAAGCGCCGCCCGCAGGGCCCGCGCCTCGGGGTCGGGATAGTGGACGAGGTCACCGACATGCGCCACGATGGCGGCTTTCACCGAGTCCGGCAGCCCGAGCGGGTTGATGTTGGCCGAAAAATCGAGCCACGCCTGCCCGTTTTCAGCCGGGTCGTAGACATTGCCGCCGTGGACGAATCGCTTGTGTTTCATGAAATATGCCAACCTCCCAGAAGCATCTGCGCCTGCGGCAGATGGATGAGGATCCAATACGTGAAGAGAACGGCCGTCTCTGTGAGTTTTTCCGTCGCGCCGTAGAGGTCGCCCGTGAGGCCGCCGAGCTTTTTCGCCGCATAGCGGTCGAAGGCAAGGCCGAAAAGGACGGCGACGGCGAGCGCGAGGAGCGTGCCGGGGCCCCAGGGCGCGGCGCAGACGAGGGCGACGGCGCCCGCAAACGCGACGGTCCCCCGCCCCGCCATCTCGTGGAACGCCTTGCCCATGCCTTCGGGGCGCGCGTAGGGAAAGGCGGCGACGGCGAGCACCATGGAGAAGCGGGCGAAAATGGGCATCACAAAGAGCGCCACGAGCAGTACGGTCGGCGCTGCGCCGAGGTCGAGGACGAGGGCGAAGTCGAGGAGCAGGCAGCAGCCGAACGCGACGACGCCGAACGAGCCCGTGCGGCTGTCCTTCATGATTTCAAGCATGCGCTCGCGGCTGCGGCCCGAAAACAGGCCGTCAACGGTGTCCATGAACCCGTCGCAGTGCAGCCCGCCCGTCAGGAGAATCGGCAGCAGCACGAAGATGGCCGCCGTGACGTACGATATGCCGAGAAACGAATAGAGGACGCTGCCGATCAGGAACTGGATGCTGCCGAGCACGAGCCCGACAAGCGTGAAGCAACGGACAGAACGGCCGAAATCCTCGATCGTGAGGTCGGGCTGGGAGACGAGGTTGATGCGGGTGAGGAATTGCAAAGCGGTAATGAAAGATTTCAAATAAGAACCTCCGTTTTAGGAGAAAGGCTCCCTCTCAGAGGGAGCTGCTGAGCGAAGCGAAGCTGAGGGAGTCTCACAAGATGGGCGTTTGGAATTCTGGATTATGATTTACGCGGGCGTCACAGCTACTTTACAATCCCGCATAAAAAAGGCTCAATCATTTTTTCTGTGGGATGAATGATGCACAGCGAGTCAATGGCGACTCATGTCGATGAGCTTCAAGAAGAAGTATTCATCGTCAGGATATCCATAGGCCTGCCTGCGCAACGTCTTGATCTTGTTGTT
>JALEZZ010000094.1 GCA_022773585.1 Selenomonas sp.
CGCCGTAACTTTTTCTCCAGCCGCCGGACGGCGGCTGTTTTGTTGATGTTCTTGAATTTCGTGCCGTCCGCATTCGTGATGGCTTTCTTTCGTGCTTTTGAGCCGCATCTGTTGATCCATGCGAGTTCTTCTGTGTTTTTCGGATGATGGTTCACGAATTTGTCGAAGTCCATCGCCGTGAGGAAATGTTTCTGCTTCTCGTCCAAGCATCCACGCTGGTACAAATGATACAGGCGCTTGTTCCGCGCAAGGTACTCGTTGTAAAGCCAGCGGCAGATGCCGATGGAACGGCGGATTTTATCGCGTTGCTCATGCGTCGGAAGAATCTCCGTCTTGTAGCTCTTTAACATTCGGGTATTCCTCCTTGATTTCCTTCTTGTATTTACGCAATCCATGGAGGCGGCAGCTGAACACATGGAGGATGGATACGATGTCTTGCACGAGCTCTTCGTGCTCGATGTGTTCATGGTTGTATATCCTCCATGAACACATTATGGTATTTTTTTCATCTTTCGTCTATAATTTTAGTTACTTAACATTTGCTCCTTTGCCTCGTCGAGCCTGCCCGCCCGCACGAGTTCCAAAATCCCGTCATCAAGCGCCATGCGCCAGAACTGCTCGCGCTCGCGCGCCGTTCCGAGCCGCTCCTTCTGCTCCTCGCGGAGCGCGGCGACGATGTCCAGCCAGTCGCCGAACGCGGCTGGATACAGCGTCTCGAGCTGCTGACGGATGGCACGCGAAAGCGCCGGCGAGCCACCGTCCGTCGAGATCGTGAAGAGCAGCTTGCCGCGCGAAAGGCTGGCCGGCACCGTGAAATCTGAAAGCGCGGGCTGCGCAGGCGCATTGACGAGCACGCCGCGTTCTTTCGCCGCCTCGGCCGCCCGCACATTCACGTCGGCATCATTCGTCGCGCAGACGACGAGGAACGCACCGTCGAGGTCGCTTTCCTCATAGCCGCGCTGCTGCCACTGGATGCGCCTTGCGAGCGCGAGCTCTGCAAGCTCCATGACCGCCATCGGCGCGATGACCGTGACCGCTGCCTCTGCGCGCACGAGCCGCCGCACTTTCCGCAGGGCCACCGGCCCGCCGCCGAGCACGACGCAGCGCCTGCCCTTCATCTCGAGATTCATCGCATATTTCATCGTGCGCCTGCCCTCTTTTCAAAAATGTGAACGAGATTCGATATTGCAATCATTACTTGGTGTTATTGTACCGCGCAAAGGAAGCTCCGTCAATGCACAAAAAAGAACCGCACACACGTGCGGCTCTCTTCATACATCAAAAACCTCGATCTTGCATTGATGTTTTTTCGACTTCCTCTCATAGCTGATGCCTACGAGATAAATCTTTCCCTGATGCCCTTTCAATGCCAGCGGGTATCTCTTTTCCCGAATCTGCCGAACGGCTGTCTCTGCACTCTTATTCCACTTCAGCTCGATCACCATTGCCGGCTTGTCCATGTGCTGGATGCGAGGAACAAATACAAGGTCTGCAAATCCCTTGCCTGCCGGCAATTCGCGATAACAAAGATAATATTCACGTGCAGCATAATATGCGAGTGAAATTGTATATGCAAGTGCCGTCTCGCTATGATATGTCAGCTGGCTGGTCTCCAAATGTGCATTGGCGACGCCCTCCGCCACAGCCTCTTCATCTCTTCGCCAAGTTGCCCGTAAGAGCTCTGTCGAGGCCTTGATTGCACGTGCAATCTCGTTCCAACCCCCAACGCTCACAGCATTGGCGAATTCCATCATAACTTCCTTGTTCGGGATATAGACCTGTTCTTCGGTTTCATCATACGCCAAATACCCGAGATGAATCAGCAAGGTCAGAACATCATCTGCCGTGTGGAATGTCGTCATGTCATTGCTGAACGTTCCCGTGTTAATCCGAAGCCTGTCTCCTGCAATCAAGCGAATCACATCGTCACGCAGACCGTTCAATCCTAAATCGATATACACTCGCAATGCCTGGAACGTTTCTGTCTGGTTCCAATAGGTTCCGAACTTATGTCGGAGCATCGCTGTCACGACAGAGCGCGGGCTATAGATATCACCAATCTGTGGAAATGCATAGCCATCATACCACTGCTTCGCCGTCGCGAAATCCATCTGGTAGCGCTCACACAGCTCCTGCACCTCATCGGAGGTAAACCCCGCATACTGCGCCATCGGCCCCGGATCCGTCATAGAATATTCGTCAAACATGTTGAGCGCGGAATGCGTTCCATACTTCTTGATGGGAAGAATGCCCGTCATATAGGCCAGTGCCACATATCCCTTGTCTTTCAAAAAATCGCGAAGAAAGTCCAGATAGCGCTCCTGTGCTTCCTGTTCGTCTTGATGTTCGCGGATGACACAGTCCCACTCGTCAATGACGATGACAAACTGCCGTTTCGTATGCTGATAGACTTTTTGAAGATAATATTGCAGTGTTCTGCCCGGCCGCACAGAGATTTCCGGATATTCCTCGTGCAAATCATCGCAGAGATCCTCTTTCAAGAGCTGCAGAAGTTCCCCGACATCTCTGCCAGCGCTCAAGAATTCCTGCATATTGATTCGAAGAACATCAAAATGGTTGCGACACATGTCAAATGAAGAATCCTGCTCAATTTCCAACCCGAGAAAGAGCCTGTCCCCCTGAACCGTCCGATCGTAATATGCAGAAATCATATTTGCCGCCATCGTCTTGCCAAAACGACGCGGCCGACTGACGCAAACATACCGCTGATCCGTGCGCAAGAGCTGGTTCAGGATGGACAGCAGCCCCGTCTTGTCCACATAAATCGGAGAGTCCAATGCCATCTGGAACTTGTCCATCCCAGGATTCAAATAGATGCCCATGCTCTCACCTCTCCCATCCCAGTTATGGCTTAATTATAGGAAAGATTTCTGCTTCTTGTCAACGAGGTTCATGTTTCCATCAGCGTCTGTCCCAAGATTTTCGCCACCTTCACCGCACGCCCGCCGCTTTCATGGTATAATGTTCTCTATCACAGAAATAAACAACAAGCACGGAAAGGGACACATCATGCTGATATCAGATATCGACAAGATCATCGCGGGCGAGCTCGGCGTGCGGCGGGAGCAGGTGACGAAAGCCATCGAGCTGCTGGATAGCGGCAATACCGTGCCGTTCATCGCGCGCTACCGCAAGGAAGCGACGGGGTCGCTCGAAGACGAGCAGCTGCGGGCGCTCGCGGAGCGGCTCGACTACCTGCGCGGCCTCGCGAAGCGGCAGGAGGAAATCACGCAGAAAATCGACGAGCAGGGCAAGCTGACGCCGGAACTCCGCGCCGCCATCGAGCGCGCGACGAAGCTCCAGGAGCTCGAAGACCTCTATCTGCCGTACAAGCAGAAGCGCCGCACGCGGGCGCAGATGGCGCGCGAAAAAGGACTCGAGCCGCTCGCCGACGCGATGATGACACAGGAAGTGCAGAGCGGCACGCCGCTCTCGGCGGCCGCCGCGTTCGTTGACGCAGAAAAGGGCGTCGAGACCGCCGAGGACGCCCTCGCGGGCGCGCGCGACATCGTCGCCGAAGCCGTCAGCGAAGACGCAAAGCTCCGCCAGCAGCTGCGCAAGAAGCTCTGGCAGACGGGCACGCTGCAAACGGAACTCATCGAGGACAAGGACGGCAAGCAGCCGGAAGACGCGCAGACGTTCTTGATGTATGCAGACTACAGCGAGCCCATCCGCACGCTGCCATCGCACCGCGTGCTCGCCATCAACCGCGGCGAAAAGAAAGGCTGCCTGCGCGTCAAGGTCGTCTTTGATCACGAGGCGGCCGTCGACCAGATGTTCGCACACGTCTACCGCCACAAATGCATCTTCACGGACGAGCTCCGCGCCGCGCTCGAAGACGGCGAGAACCGCCTGCTGTTCCCCGCGCTCGAACGCGAAATCCGCACGCAGCTCACAGAGAACGCCGAGGCGCAGGCCATCCACGTCTTCGGCGTGAACCTGCGGCAGCTGCTCCTGCAGGCACCGCTCGGCGGCCATGTCGTCATGGGCCTCGACCCCGGCTACCGCACGGGCTGCAAGATGGCCGTCGTCGATGCCACGGGCCGCGTCGTCGATCACGGCGTGCTCCAGCTCACGAAGAGCGATGCCGAACGCGAAGCATCGGCGAAGAAAGTCCTCGCGCTCATCAAGAAGCATCATGTCACGCTGCTCTCCATCGGCAACGGCACGGCAAGCTACGAGACGGAGCAGTTCGCCGCGAACCTCATCGCCGAGCATCACCTGACGGACGTCCACTACCTCATCACGAACGAAGCCGGCGCCTCCGTCTACTCGGCCTCGAAACTCGCAAAGGAAGAACTGCCCGAGTACGACGTCACGATCCGCGGCGCCGTCTCCATCGCGCGCCGCGTGCAGGATCCGCTCGCCGAGCTCGTCAAGATTGACCCGCAGGCCATCGGCGTCGGCCAGTACCAGCACGACGTCAACCAGAAAGAACTCGCGCAGGCCCTCGACGCCGTCATCGAGGCGGCTGTCAACCATGTCGGCGTCGATCTCAATACGGCGAGCCCCGCGCTGCTCTCGCACATCGCGGGCATCACGGCCGCGACAGCGAAAAACATCGTCGCCTGGCGCGATGAAAATGGCCGTTTCACGGGCCGCCGCCAGCTCCTCAAGGTGCCGCGCCTCGGCCCGGCCGCCTTTACGCAGTGCGCGGGATTTTTGCGCATCCACGGCGGCGCATCGCCGCTCGACGACACGCCCGTGCATCCCGAGTCGTACGCACTCGCAGAAAAAATCCTCGACCGCCTCGGCTTTTCACTCGAAGACCTCAAGAGCAAAGATGACCTCGCCCTGCTCGCCGCGAAGCGCAAGCTGCTGACGAAAGACAAAGAAGCCGCGCTCGCCAAGGAACTCGATGCGGGCCTTCCGACCGTCCATGACATCCTCGACGCCCTCGTCGCCCCGGGCCGCGATCCGCGCGAAGACCTGCCCGCGCCGCTGACGCGCCAGGCCATCGTGAAGCTCTCCGACATCCAGCCCGGCACGATCCTGCGCGGCACCGTGCGCAACATCACGGACTTCGGCGCGTTCGTCGACATCGGCATCAAGACGGCCGGCCTCATCCACATCTCCCAGCTGTCGAAGAAGCGCGTCAAGCATCCGCTCGACGTCGTCTCCGTCGGCGACATCCTGCGTGTCAAAGTCATCAGCGTCGATGAAAAGCGCGGCCGCATCGGCCTTTCGCTCAAAGACGTCCCACAGGAGGAACCCCGAAAGGAGGCGCGGGCATGAGCCTGCTCGAAGAAACCATCGCCAAAATCCAGCCCGCCGATCATCCCGCCGCTATGGAGGCCGCCGCCGCGCTCGACCAGCTCTTTCCCGAGCAGCAGCCGAGCGCGCTCCAGCGCCTGCTGCTGCGTTATCTCCGCGCAACGGGGAAGCCTGCATCGAAAGACCTGCGCTGCTGCACCATCATCTGCTGCGCCGACCACGGCGTCGCCGCACAGGGCGTCAGCGCCTATCCACCCGAAACGACTGTCCAGATGACGGCGAACTATCTTCTAGCGCAGGGCGCCGCCGCCAATGCATTCGCAGGTTTTGCGAGCTCCGACCTGCTCGTCGTCGACATGGGCATCGCGGCTGACACGACGGGCATCCCCGGCCTCGTGCGCCACTACCGCATCGCGGCCGGCACGCGCGACATGACGCAGGGCGCCGCCATGACGCGCGCGCAGGCGCAGCAGGCCGTCGAGACGGGCATCAAGCTCGCAAACGCCATCGCCGCGCAGGGCTACACCTGCTTCCTGCCGGGCGAGATGGGCATCTCGAACACGACGGCATCTGCCTGCATCGCCGCGACGCTCTGCGGCCTCACGGCCGAGCAGGCCACGGGCCGCGGCACGAACATCTCCGACGAGCGCCTCCAGAAAAAAATCCGCGTCGTCAAAGAAGCCCTGCTCGTCAATCAGCCCGATCCAGCGGACGGCCTCGACGTCCTTGCAAAAGTCGGCGGCTTCGAACTCGGCGCGATTGCCGGCCTCATGCTCGGCGCGGCCGCGAGCCATGCCGTCACAATCCTCGACGCATTCAACTCCAGCGCCGCCGCCCTCATCGCGCAAGCACTCGCGCCCGCCGTCACCGACTACCTGCTGCCATCGCATCAGGGCGGCGAACGCGCGCACGGCGCCGCGCTTGCAAAGCTCGGCCTCACGCCGCACCTCTTCCTCGACATCAAGCTCGGCGAAGCCTGCGGCTCGTCCATCGCGGCCCGCTTCCTCAAACTCGCGCTCGACGAGCTCGACGCCCTGCACGCGGAAAACGGCGACAAGGACATCGACTCCGACCTCTACCTCGAACGGATGCCCGCCAAGGCGCCGAGCGTCACCGACAAGACCTTCAACTTTTATTTCCAGAGCATGCCTGCGCCAGACCATGCGAGCATGACGGCCTGCCAGAAACGCCTCGACCATCTCGCAAAGCCTCTCTACAGCCTCGGCCATCTCGAAAGCATCGCCACGGAGTTTGCCGGCATCGCCTGCGAAGGACGTCCTGAGAAAGAACAGGAACTGGCGCTCCTGCTCTTTTCCACGCAGAAAGAAACCGCACCTCGCCAGCGCATCCTTTCGGCTGCCGCGCACACGATCGAGATGCCCGTCACCATCGGCCGCCTGCGCGCGGGCCTGCCGCCGACGGCCGCGTTCGACTTCGCCCGCGTGACGGCCGAAGACATCACGCTCGACGCGACGATTCTCGGCCTCGGCCTGACGGAAGACATCGCCGCGCCGCTCGCCGATGCGCTCATGGATGACGACGGCGAACTGCTCTACGCGCCCGAGGACTTCCTCGCGCATGTGCCGAAAGACCTCCAGCTGCCCGTGTCCGCCCTCATCGGCGCCATCATTGCCGCCGCGCACAACAGCACGATGATCCTGCCGTCCGACGCTGCGACCGAGCTCGTCTCGCGCTACACCGAGCGCCTCGCGCCCGACGTGCGGCCGTATCTCCTGCACCTCGACGGCACGCTGACGAACCTCGGCGACACGCTCCCGGGCATCACCGCCTGCGCCGGCGCCCTCATCGTCGAAGCCGCGCTGACCGCGCTCAATGACATGAAGACATTCGATGAAACGAAAGTCGCGATTGCCAATGACGGGCCGGGGAAGGAAAAACAGAAGAAATGAAAAAGCCCCCTCTGAGAGGGGGCCTGAGAGGGGTTACTCCATGATATAAATCTCCAGCTCCCGCCGCCCGAACATCAAGGCTTCTTCGTGCGTATCAAACGCGACATCAATCATCGCGCCCTGAATGCCCCAGCCGATGTCTTCGGCGACGGCTTCACCATAGTCAGGGATGAAGACGTGCGTGCCGAGCGGGATGACGGACGGGTCGACAGCAATGACGCCGTGGCGCACGAGCGTGCCCGTCGCCGTATAAGGCGAGTTGCCCGGGTCGAGCGCGCTGTAAGCCGTCGCCGTCACGTACATGGGGTAGCCTTCGGCGCCCGCAGGCGCTTGTGCGCTGCCGAGCAGCAGCAGAACGGCGAACAGGCCGGCCGTCAGAAGTTTCCACGGTTTCTTCCAGATCCTTTGTTGTCGCATGAAACGAACCTCCTCAAAAGCGATTTTTATCTCTATATAAGGAAGATTCTATCATATTTTGAATTGGTTCGTCAAATCATGCATGACGTGCCTTGCAAGTTCGTGGATTCTCTGCTAGAATGTTTTTGTTGCGGTTGTAGCTCAGTTGGATAGAGCGTCCGCCTCCTAAGCGGCAGGTCGTGAGTTCGACTCTCACCAATCGCACCAGATATGAAAAAAGGGACTGTCTCAAGTGACAGTCCTTTTTTGATTGCTTGAAATTGCGAACATGCAAGGCTCCCTCCCAGAGGGAGGCAAAGGGGGGCTTACTCATACCGCAGCGCTTCGATCGGGTCGAGCCTGGCGGCCTTTCTTGCCGGATAGATGCCGAAGAAGAGGCCGATGCCGACGGAGAAGGCGAAGGAAATGACAATCGGGAGCCATGTGATGACCGTCGTGAAATTGCCGAACTGGGCGATGGCCTTCGATGCGGCACAGCCGACGACGATGCCGATGAGGCCGCCGATGATGCCGAGCACCATGGACTCGATGAGGAACTGCGTCATGATGTTCATGAACGTGGCGCCGAGTGCCTTTCGGATGCCGATTTCGCGCGTGCGCTCCGTGACGGAGACCATCATGATGTTCATGATGCCGATGCCGCCGACGAGCAGCGAGATGCCCGCGATGGCGCCTAAGAGCAGCGTCAGCATCGACGTCGACTGGCTGACGGTCTCCATGAGGCTCGTGAGGTTGCGGACGGTGAAGTCATCCTCTTTCTGCGCCTGCGTCAGGTGGTGGCGCTGCCTGAGCAGCGTCTCGATCTCGTCCTGCACCTGATCCATCTTCGTGGCGTCTGAGACCTGCACGTTGATGGACTGGACGTACGTGATGCCGAGCATGCGCTCCATGGCCGTCGTGAGTGGCACGTAAATCATGTCATCCTGATCCTGTCCCATGGACGACTGGCCTTTGCTCGCGAGCAGGCCGACGACCTTGTAGGGCTGGTTGTGGATGCGGATGGTCTGGCCGACCGGATTCTTGTCTTCAAAAAGATTCGTCGCGACGGTCGTGCCGATGACGGCGACGCGCTGGCGCTTCGTGAGGTCGTCCTCCGTGATGAAGGAGCCATTCGAAATCGACAGCGAACGGATGGAGAGGAATTCCGGCGTCACGCCCTGCACGGTCGTGTTCCAGTTGCTATTGCCATAGACGATCTGGTACGATGTCTGGACGGTCGGTGAGACGTAGTCGATGTTCTTGATCTTCTGCTTGATGGCTTTCGCGTCATCGTATTTGAGCGTCTTTCGCGACCCCGCCGCGCCGCGCACACCGCCTTTTTGCGTCGCGCCCGGCGAAATGATGAGCATGTTCGAGCCGAGGCTCGCGATGGAATTCGTGACATTCGAGGTGACGCCCATGCCAACGGAGACGAGCGCGATGACGGCGCCGACACCGATGATGATGCCGAGCATCGTCAGCAGGCTTCGGAGCTTGTTCGCGTAAAGGGATGTGAGCGCCATCTGGAAGCTCTCTCTAAACAACATCCATGACCACTCCCTTCCCTTCGTCGCGCGTGATGCGGCCGTCGCGCACCAGGAGCTGGCGGCTCGCGCAGGCGGCAATCTCGGGCTCGTGCGTGACGAGGATGATCGTACGGCCCATGTCGTGCATGTGCTCGAAAATCTCCATGATTTCCTTTGTGGACTTCGTGTCGAGATTGCCGGTCGGCTCGTCGGCCATGATGATGTGCGGGTCATTGACGAGCGCGCGGGCGATGGCGACGCGCTGGCGCTGGCCGCCCGAGAGCTCGTTTGGCTGATGGTCACCGCGGTCGCCGAGGCCGACGGCCTCCAAAAAGTGCTGCGCGCGCTCCATGCGCTCGTGGTAGCCGACGCCCGCATAGACGAGCGGCAAAGCGACATTTTCGAGCGCGGAGATGCGCGAGAGCAAGTTGAAGTTCTGGAACACGAAGCCGATCTTCTTGTTGCGCGTCGCGGCAAGCGCATCGTCGCTGAGGCCTGCGACCTCTTCGCCGTCAAGCTTGTACGAGCCCGTCGTCGGCCGGTCGAGGCAGCCGAGGATGTTCATGAGTGTCGACTTGCCGGAGCCCGACGGCCCCATGAGCGCCGCGAACTCGCCTTTGTGGATGTCGAGGTCGATGCCCGCAAGCGCCGCGAGCTCCTCGCCGCCGATGTTGTAAATCTTCTTGATGCCGCGCAGCTCGATGGTATTGACTTTTTTCTCTGCCATATGTCTGCCTTTCTCCCTTCAGCCTCCCCCGCTGGGGGCAATGTCATTAAGTTAAGAGACAGGCCCCCTCTAGAGGGGGCTGTCAGCGAAGCTGACTGGGGGAGTAGTTGGGTGCTGGAGTCAAACAAGCATGCCAAACGTTGCTAAAGGACTTTAGCGACGACTGCTTTCTTGTCAGTTTCAGCATCCTACTACTCCTTCCACCGCTTCGCGGTCCCCCTCCCTCTAGAGGGAGGCTGAAGTTTGAATGACTTCACGCTTAACTTAATG
>JALEZZ010000003.1 GCA_022773585.1 Selenomonas sp.
CTGCGAAGCCCGCATAAGCTACAATCATGCATTCCATATGACGTGCTTGTGAGACTCCCTCCGCCCTTCGGGCACCTCCCTCTGAGAGGGAGGCTTTCAAATTCGATGTGTTCCTGCTTAACTTAATGACATTGCCCTCTGAGAGGGAGGCAAACGTCCAATCAAAAAGACGTAACTTTCGTTCGAAAGCTACGTCTTTTTCTTATACGCGCAGATGTTTCAAGTGCATCCGATACAGCGACATGATCAACACATCTGCCACAATCCAGCTGATCGGGAACAGTACCATGAGGTTCGCGAACGTCGGGTGCATGGGGAAGTACCACCAGACGCCGACGAGGCGGACGCCGCAGACGGAGATCAGCGTCGCGATGGCGGGCGCGAGCGAGACGCCATAGCCGCGCAGGGCGCTTGACGAGATGTCGAAGCCCGTGCAGAGAACTTCGGGCAGCACGACGTATTCGATGCGCGTGACAGCGTTTTCGATGACGACGGGATTCGTGGAAAAAAAGCCGAGCATCGGCCGCATGTATGCGTAGATGAAGGCCGCGAGCAGGATCATCGTGACGGCCGTCAGCACGAAGCAGTCGCGCACGACTTCGCGGCAGCGGGCGAGCTGGCGCGCACCGTAGTTCTGCCCGACGAAGGTCGTGCAGGCCTGCTGGAAGCCTGTGACGAAGCAGTACATATTGATTTCGATGGTGAATGCCGCCGCCGAAGCCGCCATGACTTCCGGGCCGAGGGTATTGATGGCGTTCTGGATGACGAGGTTCGCGATGCAGAAGACCATGCCCTGGAGCGCGGCGGGGAGGCCGATGCGCAGGCATTTGGCGAGCTCGCCGAAATGGAGGCGCAGCAGACCGGGTTCGAGGTGCAGGATGCCGGCCGCGTGCATCATGTGCTGGAGCAGCCAGACAGCACAGACAAGGTAGGAGAATACCGTCGCGATGGCGACGCCTGCCGTGCCCCAGCCAAAGACGAGGACGAATGCGAGGTCGAGTACGATGTTGAGCACGCTTGCGAGAATCAGGGCGTAGAGAGGTGTCTGCGCGTCGCCGCGGCTCCGAAGAATCGCGGCCGCGAAATTGTAGAGCGAGAGGAACGGCATGCCCGCGAGGTAGATGCGCAGGTAGACTTCGGCCGTCGGCTGCACGGCGGGCGGCACGGCGAGTGCCTCGAGCGACCACGATACGAGCGGCTGGCCGCCAATGGCGATGATGAGGCCGAGCAGCACGGAGAACAGCAGGCTCGTATGGATCGTCCGTGTCGCTTCTTTCAGCCGCCGCGCGCCGATGTACTGCGCGATGACGACATTCGCGCCGAGCGAAATGCCGAGGAGCAGAGCGACGATGAGGCTGATAATCGTGATATTGTTTCCGACGGCTGCCATCGCCGCCGTGCCCTCGAACCGACCGAGCACCATCGTATCCGTTGCATTAAAAAGCTGCTCCAAGATCGCCGTGACAGCAATCGGCAGAGAAAATGCGAGCAGCTCGCGATAGAGCGGCCCGCTGAGCATGTTGACGCTCCGAGTGGACATAGGCGTGAAATCCTCCTCTCTAGATATGGAATTTCAGCCTCCCTCTCAGAGGGAGGGGGACCGCGAAGCGGTGGTGGGAGTGTCGAAGGTAGGTTGTGAATAAAATATCGATTGTGCCGTCGGAGGTCTTTACTTTATCTGTTGTTCTTTGCCCCACGCGCTGATCTTTGCGTAGAGCGGCGTCTCGACATGATACTTCTCGCCAAGGCTCACAACCCTGTCAACGAGTCCTGCAAACTCCGATGCTCCGCCAGCCGCAACATCGCGCTGCATCGAGGTCGTGAGGTCTTTCGACGACGCGTCCATGAGCTTCTTTCCAGCTTCGACGGGCTCGCGTTCGAATTTCACGCCCATGGCTTCGCCGAGTGCCTTGACCTCGCGGATGAGCTCGACGAATGTTTCGCGTGCGCGTCCGCCAGGCTGCATGTCACCGCTGACGGCATGGCAGTAGAGCCCGGCCGCGCCCATCGGCGAGACGAAGGCGAATTTCTGCAAGGCATCGCGGCGGATGTTATCGGAAAAATGCGCATGGATGCCCGCGTCGCGCAGAATGGTTTCAACCTCCTGCGCTTTCGGTGCGAGACGGTCGTCCTGTCCGGGGCGGAAGCCATAGAAGACGCGCAGAATCTTGCCGTCTTGCCGGATGACGCCCGGCGCTTCGCGCAGCGCCCAGATGTAGATGCAGCCGTCGAGGCAGGTGACGCCGGGCAGGTCTTTCTGCATGACCTCGCCCGTGCCGAAGACGTTGAGAATCGGGATGACGAGCGTTTCCGGCCCCGCGACGCGCCGTGCGAGTGCGATGGCGTCGGCGATGCTGTAGTATTTGACGCAGACGAAGAGAACGTCGGGCGTCTCCTGATAATCATCGGCCGTGCAGGCTTTGACGTCCGCCACATGGATGTCGCTGCCCTCGCTGCGATGGATGGTCAGGCCGTCCTTCTGCATGGCCGCGAGATGCGCGCCGCGCGCGAGGAATGTCACATCGTTTCCAGCATGGGCAAGATAGCCGCCGACACAGCCGCCCGTACCGCCAGCACCGAGAATCGCAAACTTCATCGAGAACCCCTCCAATCAACTGCAAGACAGGAAAAATCTATCCCCATTCTAGCAGAAATCTGCTTTTTCCGCAAAACTGTGGTATGATAGGAGCTATCATATAAATATGGACAGGAGCGTGAACTTTTGAAAACCACGAAATACCGGATGCTTTGGACGTTCCTCAGCACCGTCCTGCTCGCGGCCTGCCTGCTATCGGCCGGCTGCGGCGGCCAGCAGGCGTCGTCGCAGAAAGGGAAGGACGGTACCTTCCACATCGTGACGTCGTTCTACCCGATGTACATCGATGTCATCAACCTGACGGACGGCGTCGAGGGCGTGACGGTCACGAACATGACGAAGCCGCAGACAGGCTGCCTGCACGACTACCAGCTCACGACGGAGGACATGAAGACGCTCGAAAAAGCCGACGCCTTCGTCGTCAATGGCGCGGGCATGGAGAGCTTCCTCGACAAGGTCATCAAGATGCAGGAAGGCATGACCGTCATCGACGCCTCGCGCGGCATTGACCTTATGGAAGAAGATGGCGAGGCGAATCCGCACGTCTGGCTCAGCATCACGAAGGACATCGAGCAGGTCAAAAACATCCGCGACCAGCTCAAAGAGGCCGACCCAGCGCATGCCGACCAGTATGAGGCGAATGCAGAAACGTATCTCGCGAAGCTCGAAGCGCTCAAGGCCGAGATGCATGCGGCGCTCGATGACGTGCCGCATAAGGACATCGTGACATTCCACGAGGCGTTTCCGTACTTCGCCGAAGAGTTCGGCCTGCACATCCTTGGCGTCATCGAGCGCGAACCCGGCGCTGACCCGACGCCAGCCGAGCTTGAGACGACAATCGAGCAGGTGAAGGAACTCCCCGTCAAGGTGCTGTTCGCCGAGCCGCAGTATTCGCCCGCTGCGGCCGAGACCATCGCGCGCGAAACCGGTGCGAAGCTCTACAGCCTTGACCCCGTCGTGACGGGGGAGGCGACGCCCGACGCGAAAGATGCGTATCTCGTGGCGATGAAAAAGAATATGGAGACGCTGAAAGAAGCACTGCAATAACATCAGCAAATCAGCATACGAAAAAGCCGCTCCCGTGCAGGAGCGGCTTTCGTTATGGTCGAAACGCGAAATGCGAGACGATTATTTGTTGGCGTTGACGAGAGCCATGACTTCGTCGGCGCGGCCATCGGAGCCGAGGACGTCTTTGATCTTGTGCTCGACGAGCTCCTTGATGTAGGAACGGCCATCGGCCACGTACTGGCGCGGATCGAAATGCTCCGGATGAGCCATGAAGTGCTCGCGGATGCCAGCCGTCATCGCAAGACGGAGGTCGGAGTCGATGTTGATCTTGCAGACAGCGGACTTCGCAGCCTTGCGGAGCTGATCCTCCGGGATGCCGACAGCGTCATCGAGCTTGCCGCCGTTGTCGTTGATGATCTTGACATACTTCGGAATGACGGAGGAAGCGCCGTGGAGGACGATTGGGAACTCCGGAATCTTCTTCTCAATCTCTGCGAGGATGTCGAAACGAAGCTCAGGCGGAACGAGGACGCCATCTGCGTTGCGCGTGCACTGCTCCGGCTTGAACTTGAATGCACCATGGCTCGTGCCGATGGCGATGGCGAGGGAGTCGACGCCCGTCTCTTTGACGAACTCTTCGACTTCTTCCGGCTGCGTGTAAGCTGCATCATGCGCAGCGACCTTCACATCGTCCTCGATGCCGGCGAGCTTGCCGAGTTCTGCCTCGACGACGACGCCGTGCTCGTGTGCGTAAGCAACGACTTCCTGCGTGCGCTTGATGTTCTCTTTGAACTCATACTTGGAGCCATCATACATGACGGACGTGAAACCGTCATCGATGCAGGCTTTGCACGTCTCAAAGTCCGGGCCGTGATCGAGGTGCAGGGCGACAGGGATGTCGTTGACCTCGAGGGCAGCGAGGACGAGATGACGGAGATACGGGCCCTTTGCATATTTGCGGGCGCCGGCGGATGCCTGGAGGATGACCGGGGACTTCAGTTCAGCAGCAGCTTCCGTGATACCCTGGACGATCTCCATGTTGTTGACGTTGAAAGCGCCGATGGCGTAGCCGCCCTCGTAAGCTTTCTTGAACATTTCTTTCGTTCCAACTAATGGCATTTTACATTACCCCCTAGAATTTGTGTCCACGCAGAAAGGCACAGTCGCATCCCTCGTGAACTCATGAACTTTGTTTATTATACCATAGAAAAGCCTTCTCGTGTATAGGGTCACGTGACTTTTTTGAAGAATCGGGAAAGAATCCGCTGGAAATCTTCGGCGGGCAACCAGAGGGTTCCAATCCGCATACGGTATGATGAGGGATGCAGGGGGAGCCCATGGAGTTGAAAAAATTTTGGCTCAATCATTTTTTCTGTGGGATGAATGATGCACAGCGAGTCAATGGCGACTCATGTCGATGAGCTTCAAGAAGAAGTATTCATCGTCAGGATATCCATAGGCCTGCCTGCGCAACGTCTTGATCTTGTTGTT
>JALEZZ010000024.1 GCA_022773585.1 Selenomonas sp.
TTTGCCACGCGCTTTTTTTGATTGTATTCAAGGAAACCCCATGTACGGCTCTCCGCTGACGCGGGTTCGCCGGTTTCAAGGTACTTTGTCGGGAATCCCCCGAGATGTCTACTGTTTATGGACGAGATTCTGAAAACCTACTACGCACGTACGTCTTCGTGAGGGCTTCTGCTACGCGTGCCGCGCCTTTCCCATCGAACAGCTGCGCGAAACGTACGCGCTGGAAATTCCGCTCGTCCAGCGGGAGAAGCGACGCAAGTGCCGCGCTGACATTTTTGCAAACGGCAATCGCCCCAGTGCGGACATCGCCCGCATAGGATGCCATGTCCGCCCGATCCATGAAGATGCATTGGCCGAGGTGGTTGTCCGCGAACGCAAAGCTGATGCACGGCACACCGACGGTCATCGACTCGCTCATCATGCTCGAGCCCGGCGTGATGCACACATCACACGCGGCATAGCGCTCCCCCATCCGCTTCGTCCAATCGAGCAAGCAGCTATTCGTATGCGTTTCTGCGAGCGTTTGCAGTTTCGCCAGATATGCGTCGTCATAATATTTCCCCAGCTGCACGGCGAATGTCACGTCGGCAAAACGGGGTGCCAGTTCTTCCAGCAATGCCTGCGCCATATGGAACGGATCCGTCGCTCCCGTCGCGATGAGGACGCGCTGCACTACAGGACGCAAGCTCCGCACACGTGCATCCAAGATTTCCTGGCGCACCGGATAATACGACGCGCCGATACAGAGCTTGGACGGATGGGAAAGCAGCGATTGATACATCTCCACAGCCGCATCGAGATTGTAATTAACGATGTTTGACACGGGATAATCAAACGCGCACAAATCATCCATGTACCATGAATCCGGCACGACCTCCGCCAACGTCTTCATGCTTGGCTGATTAATGCGGTATGTATCGATGAAAAGCACATCCACCGGCTGCGCTGAAAGCCATCCTGCCGCCTCTGCCGCATCCCAGCCGAGCTCCCTGCCCTGTTGTCTCAGCTGCCAAAGCGGAAAGCCTTGCTCCTGCACCGCCATCGCATCCGCATCCGGCGCAATCAGGAACAGCACCTCCTGTCCGCGCTTCACAAGCTCATGCGCGATTGCAAAACACCGCATATAGTGTCCCATGCCGATCGTCTCATTGGCATCCGTCCGAAAAACAATCATTCCATCGTCCCCCGGAATCCGCTCACTTTTGCAAGAGCACCAAAAAATCCTGATCCTGATATTTGCCGTTTTCATGCGTATGCGACACGAGATCGACCGTCACCTGCGCAAACCGCGAAAACAACGCCTCCACCTCTTCCCGCGTGAAGAAGTGCATCAACATCCCGTTCTCCTTCGATGCCGATTTCTGCGATTCCTCATCGATGAGAAGATACGTGCGTTCCTCAACTTCTTTCGCGTGTTTTGCGCGCGCATCCACGCAACGGTAATCCTCTGTCGTCCGGATGAGCACTTCGGCCTTGCCACCTTTTTTCAGCACGCGGTAAAGCTCATCCACGCTCTTGCGGATGTGCTCGTCATCGAGATAATACAACACGCCCCAGCAAACCACTCCGTCAAACGTTTCATCAGCAAACGGCAGGTCATACGTCATGGCCACCACGACGTTGTCCACGAACTGCTCATAGCCATGCTCACGCAATACCGTGCGCGTATAGGTAACACCCTCCTGCGAAAAATCGGCTCCGTACGGAACGACCTTCGCATCCGCGAGATAAATCACATGGCGGCCGGCGCCGCAGCCGAGGTCGAGGATTTTCTCCGAACCATCGCACCGGAAATTCTTCGCTGTGAAACGGATGACGTCCTCTGCCGGATACTTCGTCCGATGGCGCGCTTCTTTATGCAGATCATTCCACAAAACTTGATTGTCCATTTTCTTTTCCCTCGCTATCACATGGCAATTCTTCCACTTCGACCTTGATGATATCCCACATCCGGCTCATCTCGTCGTCCATCTGCTCCACGGAATCAAAGCGGAGGACCATCGTCCCGAGCCCGTCACCGCCGAGACGGAACGCCTGTATCCTGTCCCCGCGGCTCGCGGTCACGAATCGCTTCACGATCCGTTTTTGCAGTTCCTCCGGAAAAAGGACATCCTTCAAAACACCATCTTTCATGGACTGGATGACATACGTCGATGCGACGCGATGATATTTCGGCTGCAACGCCGCCTTGTAATCATCCCCGACACAGGCCTTGACGGATGCGGTCACCATATCGACGCCGCAGGCGCTTTCCACCATCTCCGGAATCATGTTGCCGCCATTGCGCGGCCCGATTTCCACCAGATAAACCTCATCATCCTGACCGACAAGAAATTCGACATTGAATGCACCGAAGTTCATCTGTAGCTCCGCAAAGACACGGACGAGCAAGGTACGGAGCTTGTCGCGGTATCGCTGCTCCATGCTCGAAGGATACCCGTTGCCGATGGGAGCGAACGGATTTCGCGCATCATTATGGAATTGCTCCAGGAATCCCAGAAACTCGATCTTTCCGTCGCAAAGGAAGCCTTCCGCTTCTCCCTCATATCCTTTTTTCTCGATGAACTGCTCGACGATAATCCTGCCGTGACGGGCATAACCGCACGCGCAGTCGAACGCTTTCGGGAAATCCTCATAGCGGTCGACTCGCATCACACCCTTGCTGCCAGCAGAGTCCGTCGGCTTCACGATGAGTGGCAGCGGATGTTCCTCCGCAAACCGCAACGCCGCATCGCCTTCATCTTTCGAAAACGATGCATGAAACGGCGTACGCAGGCCGGCGGCCGTCATGAAATCGCGGAACTTGTCCTTGTGCGTCAGAATGTCCACGGACGCACTCGGATTCGTCGGCAACGAAAGCCGCTCCGCAACCACCGCCGCCGTCAGCGCAGACACATCCGAGACGTAGGAAAGGATGCCATCCACGTGTTTTTTGCGGGCAAGTTCATAGACGCATTTCTCGTCCGTCGTGCTGATGTGATAAAATTCATCTGCTAATCCGCGGCCATAGCACGCAGCATCCATGTCCACCACAATCGTATGATATCCAAGTGCTTTCGCCCGTTCGATGGCTGCCGACTGGACATAGTTGCCGCCCAACATCAAGATACGTTTCACTCTATCACCTCCAACAACAGGTAGAGGGGAATCGTTCCGATGTGAATTCATCGGAGCATTTCATGCAACGCCGCGACAATATCGTCTTGCTGCTCCTCCGTGAGATCCACATACAGCGGCAGTGTGAACGCCTCTTTGTAATACTGCATGGCGACCGGGCAGTCTTCTGGCCGATGCCCAAGCGCTTCGTAGTACGGCTGCGTATGGACTGGGATGTAGTGGAGATTCAGCGTGATGCCACGCTCGCGCATCTCTGTGAAAATCTGCGCTTTCGGCTTTTTCACCTTTGTCAGGTCGAGGCGCACGATATAGATGTGCCATGATGGGGTCGCGCCGTCCATCACATGCGGCGTGCGAAGCGGGAGATTCTTCAAAAGCTCGTTGTACCGTGCCACGAGATGGCGGCGGCGGGCGACGAACGCGTCGAGGCGGTCCATCTGGCTGTAGCCGAGCGCGGCCTGGATGTCGGTCATGCGGTAGTTGTAGCCGAGATCGACCTGCTGGTAGTACCACGGCCCGTCTGCGGCGTGCGTCATGAGCGCCGGATCGCGCGTAATGCCGTGGCTGCGGTAGAGCTTCAGCTTTTCATAAAGGTCAGCGCGATTCGTCAGCACCATGCCGCCCTCGCCCGTCGTGACGATTTTCACGGGATGGAACGAAAACACCGCCATATCTGAATATCGGCAGGAGCCGACTTTTGTATCAAGATAATCCGCGCCCGTCGCGTGCGACGCATCCTCGAGGACCGTGAAACCATATTCCTCCGCGAGCGCATGGATGCGTACCATGTCGCAGGATTGTCCCGCAAGGTGTACGGGCACGACAACCTTTGGCAAACGGCCGGAACCACCTGCCGCGCGTGCCACTTGAAGCTTTTTCTCCAAAGCGTCCACGCTCATGTTGTACGTCGCGTCATCGATGTCGACGAAATCTACATCCGCACCGCAGTAACGCCCGCAATTCGCCGATGCCGTGAACGTGATAGGCGACGTCCAGAGCATATCGCCGTGAGTCAGCCCTGCCGCGCGGCAAGCGATATGAAGCGCCGAGGTAGCATTCGTCACAGCGACCGCGTATTTCGCTCCGCAATAGTCCGCCACACGCCGTTCGAACCGTTCGATCGTCGGCCCTTGCGTCAGAAAATCAGATTTCAGGACATCGACGACGGCCTGGACATCCTCGTCATTGATGTCCTGCTTGCCGTAATAAATCATGGTTTCACCTCCTGCCGTCATGGCAACATCGCACGCAACTGCTCAACTGTCAGGAACACAGGATTGTTGCCCGAATTGTAATCAAAACCATCCGGCACAAGCGTCCCCTTTTCGCCAAGTGCATCCACAGAATAATCGATATTCCGAATCTCAATCGATGGCTTGATGACAAAATGGTCGGCGAACTCCAGCGTGTCATAATAAAGGTCCGAGGGACACATGACCTCGTGCAGCTTTTCGCCCGGACGGATGCCGATGACCTTGATCGGCAGCTGTGGCGCGATGGCCTTCGCGAGGTCGACGACGCGCATCGAAGGGATCTTCGGGATGAAGATTTCGCCGCCGTGCATCCGCTGGAAGTTTTTCAGCACGAAATCGACGCCATCTTCAAGTTTCAGCCAGAAGCGGGTCATGCGTTTATCTGTAATAGGGAGCTCTTTTGCACCGTCCGCCACGAGTTTCTTGAAAAATGGTACGACCGAACCGCGCGAGCCGACGACGTTGCCGTAGCGTGTGACGGAGAACCGCGTCGGGCGATCGCCGACGAGCGCGTTCGCCGCCGTGAACAGCTTGTCCGAGCAGAGCTTCGTCGCGCCGTAGAGGTTGATCGGATTCGCCGCCTTGTCCGTCGAAAGCGCGATGACTTTCTGCACGCCGCACGCGATGGCCGCATTGATGACATTCTGCGCGCCACCGACATTCGTCTTGATGCACTCCATCGGATTGTACTCCGCCGCTGGCACCTGCTTCAGCGCCGCCGCATGCACGACGTAGTCCACCTGGTACATCGCCATCTCGAGGCGATTATAATCTCGCACGTCGCCGATGAAGTACCGCATACAATCGGCGTTGTATACCTGTGACATCTCAAACTGCTTCAGCTCATCACGCGAGTAGACGATGACCTTATTGGGCCGGTAGCGCTCCAAAAGAATTTTGATGAATTTCTTCCCGAACGACCCCGTGCCGCCCGTGATGAGAATATTTTTTCCATTGAACAAATGACTGCGCTTCCTTTCGTTGGATACTTTCATCTTGCGCATCCGCGCGGTACGAATTAAAATAGGAACTAAGGAGGGATGCTCTTCATGGCAAATCGGCAAGTCAAAGACTCCGTTTTCCGCAAGCTCTTCAACAATCGTCGGGAGCTCGCGAAACTCTACCAAGCCATCCTCAAAACCGACGTCCCTGTGCTCCCGCAAGACCTCAAAATCACGACCCTGCGGAACGTCTTCCTCGACAGCCAGAAGAACGACCTCTCGTTCCTCTGGAAAGGCCAGTCCGTTGTCCTCATCGAACATCAGAGCACATGGAACGAAAATATGCCGCTCCGGATGTTGCCGTACATCGACAAGGTCTATCGGAAAATCATCAAGGAACGCGATGCGAAACGAGCGATTTACCTTCCAAAGCTCATCAAAATTCCAACGCCGAAGTTCTACATCCTTTACAATGGTCCGAAGCTCAAAGAGCCCCGGCCGGAGCTCAAGCTCTCCGACGCTTTCGAGAATCCGGACGGCGGCGATCTCGAACTCATCTGCCACGTCATCGACATTTCCTATGACAGCAGCAACGAAATCTTGCAGTCCTGCGAACCGCTTCGCGACTACAGCTATCTCGTCCACCTCATCCATGAAAATCATTTACGAGGCATGAACGACGACGAAGCCATCCGCCAGGCGGTGCTCGTCTGCATGGATCAAGATGTTTTAAAAGATTTTCTCCATCAATTTGGCAAGGAGGTTGTCAATATGTTTTCACTGCAATGGGACGAAGAAGAAGCGAAAAAATATTGGACAGAGGATGCTATGGAAAGGGGCAAAGCCGAAGGCAAGGCCGAAGGCGAGGGGAACATCATTCTCGGCATGATCGAGGATCACGACCCCTTGGCGAAAATCATGCGGATCTCGAAATGGTCTGCCGACCAAATCCGCGCGCTCGCCGCGAAGAACGGACTCGTGGTCGAGTGAGTTCCCGGATGCGGCTCCGCAGCTACGCGCTGCGGGGCCGCTTTTGTTTTGGATTCATTCCAGCAGGCATTCTTGATGGAGAAATACAATGAAGTTTTCTAGCCCGTGCCGCCCGTGACGAGAATGTTTTTTCCATGGAACAAATGGCTGCGCTTCCTTTCTTTGTAGTAGCAAAACACGTTTTTCGTACTTTTTTCTTGATTCGTATACGCTTGTCGTATATACTACTTCTTGAAAGGCAGTGACGAAATGAAACGGTCTGAGCTATTAAGAATTCTGAAAAAACACGGTTGCAAGATGGTACGCAACGGATCGCGGCATGATATCTTTTACAGCCCCATCACACAAGCAGAATTTCCTGTATGGCGTCACGGCAAGGACATCCCAAAAGGAACTGCCGTAGAAATCCTGAAGCAAGCTGGCATCCAATAAGGAGGAGTCTTTCATGGCAAAGTATGTATATCCCGCGATTTTCTCTTGGAGCGAAAATGACAACGTGTATTACGTTTCTTTTCCTGACGCCGCGAACTGGTTTACGGACGGCGTGACCGTCGAGGAAGCAATGGAAAACGCCACCGACGTATTGAACCTCATGCTCCTCCACCTCGAAGAAGAACACCGTGAATCTGACATCCCGCATCCTAGCAGCATCAACGACATCTCAAAAAACAATCCGCGTGACATCGTCACGCTCGTCGCCGCCGATACAGAAGCCTACGCCGAGCAACTCGCCGCGCAGGAAAACCCGATCCGTCACGCACGCGAAAAGGCAGGCCTCAACATCAAGCAGCTCGCCAACCTCCTCGGCGCGCCCTACCGTACCGTGCAAGACTGGAACGCTGGAAAGCAGTTCCCTCCAAAGTGGGTGGAACGGCTCGTCATCGACAAGATCCAAGCGGCCATCTAAGCCTCGCACATTCATGAAGAATCATCTCGTAATCCATATATCCCGGATTGCGGCTCTGCAGCTACGCGCTGCGGGGCCGCTTTTTGTTTGACTTCATTCCGGCGGGCATTCTTGATGGAGTAGGGCGACGATATTTTCGGCGACGTATTCGCCTTGGAACGAATACTTCTGCACCATCGCATCAGCATCTGCGTACTCCAGCTGGAATCCTGCCGCGATCTTCTCCACTGCGCGCTTGCAGTCGTCAAACGACTGGATGAAAAACGCATCCTTTATAAACGCCACTGGCGTCAGCTCGGAAAACACCAGCACCGGCTTCTTCTTCAGCACACTCTCAAGAAGCACCGTGCCTGTGATGGAAGCTACCGCCTGAGCATGATCCACAAGCTCGTCTGAAGGGGTCTCGGTCGGAACAATCTTCACATGGGGAATGGATGCGAGTTTCCTATAGAACATCTTCGTCTTGAAGAACTGGCCATCCCACATGTGATAGTAACCAGTATCGTTATTGATATCGAACTGTGCCGGATGTTCTTTCACATAAATGAACCAACCGTCTGGCAGATTTTCTGACAGCATCTTGATGACAACCAACTGGCTTTCAATGACCGTCGTATTCAGTATGGTCGCTTCGGGTTCAACATGAAGGAGATAACAGATGTATTTCTCATTGCCCTTCGGATTTTGAAAAAGCGTATGCAAACACTTTTGTGCTCGCTTCTGACGCCAGTAACCGTAAAGCTTGTCGCTCCAATAAATCTTTCTGCGCTTCCGATCCAGATTTTGCGGCTTCCAATTGTTATGCAGCAGTCGCACAGCAAAGTCTTCCAGCAAATTTCCCCCGACGCGATACATCAGCTTTCGGAAGCACGATTTTGAAATTGCTGTCGGTGGATTCTTTGTCTTGTCGTATTCACTATCCAACAAATATGCAACATCCGGACACGAGTGGCTTTTTACCGGGAGCAAGTAAAATCGATTCGCGCTCTTTGCGGTATAAAATCCAAAGCTCTTGTGGTACCCCACCCAATCCACATGGAAAAACTTCACATGATATTTCCGTGCAATCAAGTCACAGCAGTCATAAGCGTATCCATGAAACGGTTTTGTGCCAATCAAGATATCGACGTGATGCGTTTTGAAAAACTGATTCCAAAAGCTCAGCGCGGCATAGTAGGTATATTTGTCCAGCTGATAATCGGAATACAGGCGGTAGTACGCGCTCTCGATATTCATTTGCAAGTCACGGCAGCTTGTGATTGTGTCGAAATCGATGCCTTCCATCGATTCCATATACTCGAGCTCCAAGCTGTCGATGACCCGCTCGACGTTTTCAATCGCCAAGAAATCTTCTTTCTTCATCGTGGGATGGACGACGAGCAGGACGATCCGATACCCGCCATCTTCCGCGATGCTCTTGACCAGACGGAAACGTTCTTCCAATGTGTAGTCCGACCGATCTTGGCATATCAGAACAACGTTTTTCATGTCCCCTGCCCTTCCGACATTCGTCTTTTCGAAAACATCAGTTCTTGTACTGATTCACATACGCTAGCGGCTGCTTCGCCTGGATGGCCGGCGTCACGCTCTGCGACCATATATCCGGCCCCGAGCAATAGTTGCAAGCTTCGATCCACGTTTTCGCGCGGAGCTTGTGCAACTGCTTCGTCAAGACATCATCGCTCAGCGTTTCATCCGAGAAATCCACATAATCATCTTTCACATCCGGCATCGCGCCGAGGTTCATCGCATGGACAGAGCGCGGACAGCGGTGGAGCTGTCCCTTGTAGAACGTGTAGCAGCCACGCTCGAAGCAATTCATAAACAGCTGTTCTTTCTGTTCCTTTGTGTAGCCGCGCTCAGAAATATCGCCGCAGTCCTGCCACGAATCGTACTGACGCAGGAAATACTTGACATGGCATTCTTCGAACTTCGCAATCACATTCCGGATGCGTTCTTGATTGTGACGGTAATCCGAAATGTTCACAATGATTTTTTTGTTCTGCAACGATTTCAGGTTCCGCTCATTCGGCACGATTGTTCCGTTCGTATAGACGGTAATCGTCTCGATTTTCGACGAAGCGGCGTAGTGGTCGAGAACCTGGTAAACGTCCTTGTTCATGAACGGCTCACCACCAAGCACACGGAGCTCGGAAACATTATCCACAAGCGAGAGCAGATGGTCGAACTGCCTGCAAGATGCATCGAGATCGATATCCTGCGGTTTCTTGTAGTACTGCATCAGATGCATGCAATCACGGCAACGCAGGGAACAGCGTTCCGTCACAACAAACTGCAGCCGATGGAAGTTCAGCATTCCTTGATGCTCGGCGACATCGTCATACACCTGGGCATAGGCATACATGGCCTTGGCCCGTTCGGTCATACGATCTTTCGGCAACTCCATCGAGAGCAACGAGCGCATATCGAACAGGTTGTGGCATCCCTGCCCCATGAGCTGCACGCGGATTTCGTCGAAGTAGTCGCACGATGCGATGATGATATTCGCACCGGAAAGCTGATCTAATTTTTCGGGATGGATGATTTCCACTCCGAAATATGTGCCAGTCCGCGCCCTGTCGCAGAAATAGTCCGGCGTGATGCCGAGCTCGGCAAGCGCATAATATGCCAATTCGCCAAAAACGCTGGCGCCGTAGACAATGACAGGTTGCCCCTGCACCATACTAGCTGCTTGAAAAGGTTTCGTTTTTTCCATTTCGCTTTTGCCTCGTGTTTTGTCTGCCTCGCATCACACGCTCTCAAATATCCCCACGACCCTCTGCCGCGAGTCGACGGTGAACTGGGTTGTCAGACGGAAGACGCCGGTATCCTCGATGAATTGATAGTCCATCGCCGTAAAGTAGACCAAGCGGATCTTGCGGTGCTTGCGGAGGTAGCTGTCCTTGATGTTTTCGATGACGGTCTCGAAGACGACGTTGTCGAACGGGAAGAAGAAATAGAACCAGTTATAGTCGTCGAGCTGTTCCCGGATGTTCCGCGCGTCGTCGTTGATGAGCGTGACGCGGTCTTCGAGCCCGAGCCGTTTCATGTTGTCTCTCGCGACTTCATACGTCTTCGTCTCGTACTCCACGCCGCCGACATGGTCGAAGCCGTAGTCGAGGAACGAGAGGAGCGCACCGCCTTTGCCGCAGCCGAAGTCGAGAATCCTGTCCCCCCCCCGTAGACAAACGTGGCATTTGTCCAGCATGGGGAAAATCTCTTTCTGTGTGCTGATGCTGTAGCGCGCGCCGTGCGCGTCGACGTTCTCGAAGTTGTCCTTCGCGATGGGCATAATGAAGTTGCAATCGTACTTCCATTCGAGCCACTCGATGAACTGGATGTCGCGCTTGCCGGCCTTGCGCTGGTGGAACGCGTCGTAGCGGTCGTTGTGGTTCTCGCTGGAGACGTCATCGCCGTAGATGGCTTTGTAAAAGTCGAAATACGTCTCGCCCTCGACATAGCCGCGCGCTTCCAGGCGCTCGCGCAAGTCATCGGTCATCGGCTGCACGACCCAGACGATAGCATTCCGGACGTCCTTGTAGCCGAAATCGAGCACGCTCGGGCGGAAGATCTCGCGGTCATAGCCGCGGCCGGTGCTCATGTCCTCGGAGACGAGCCAGTCGACCGTGATGCCGTGGTAGTATTCGGCGTACCATTTGAGGAAGCGCCCGGTGTAGGTGTCGTATCCGTAAAGCAGGACGCGGTCGTGCATCGCCTTCCACATGATGTCATCGAGCGTGTCGCGGAACGGTTGGAGTTGTGATAGCATCGGTGTGCCTCCCTCAGAGCTTCTGGAACGCTCGTTCGAATGCGTCGAGCGTGAAGTCGATGACGTCTTTCGTATGCGCTGTGCTGATGTTGTAGCGCTTGCCGGGCTTGTTGTAGACGCCTTCGAACAGGAGCGCATAGTCCATTCGCTTGCGCAACGCCATATCGCAGGCTTTCGTATCGCGATAGTTTTTGATTTCTTTCTTGTCCGTGACGTACACGTTGAACAGCGCGCCGACGCCCGGCGTGAGCACGCGGATGCCATGCGCTTCGTAGGCTTTCCGGATTCCTGTTTTTAAACGTTCTGTGTTTGCGACCAGATCGTCATATTTCTTGTCAAGCAGCCGGAGGCTCGCGAGGCCCATCGCGAGGATCAGCGGATGCGCATTGTATGTCCCGCTGTGGAACAGGTTCTCGACCTTTTCCGTTTTCTTCTCGCCGATGCCCGGGAGAAACGAGCCGCCGGGGGCAATCATCTGCAGGAGCTCTTTCTTGCCGCCGAGGACGCCGATGGGCATGCCCCCGCCGATGATCTTGCCGAGCGTCGTGAGGTCCGGCGTCACGCCGTAGTATCCCTGTGCCCCGTGCATGCTGATGCAGAAGCCCGTCTTGACTTCGTCCATAACCAGGACGATGCCGAGCTTTTCCGTGAGGGTGCGAAGCCCATGGATGAAAGCCTCTGTCGCGGGAATCGTCCCGCCCTGCAACGGTTCGAGGATGACCGCAGCGATTTCTTCCGCTCGTGCTTCGAGGATGCGCTTCACCGCATCGAGGTCATTGAACGGGAGCACGATGGTGTCTTGCAGTTCGTCATCCGCGATGCCAGCAGATTCGGGGACGGAGAGCGGCGCGTCTGCCGCACCTGCCTGCTGGAGCTTCGGGCCGGTGCTGATCAGCATCGCATTGAGGCCGCCATGGTAGTGGCCTTCGAATTTCGCCACTTTCCGCCGCCCCGTATACGCGCGCGCCAGACGGATGGCGAGGAGGTTCGCCTCCGTGCCGGAGTTCGTGAAGCGCATCATTTCCAGCGACGGCAGGTAGGAATGGAGCGTTTCCGCGAATTCGAGCTCGAGCTCGTTCGATGCGCCATACAGCCAAGTGCCATGTTCTTTTACATAGCTTTCCGCCGCCTGCCAGACCTCGGAATTGCCATGGCCGTGAATGAGCGGGCCGAAGGACAGGACATAGTCGACATACCGATGGCCGTCCAAGTCGGTGAGCCATGCGCCTTCGCCCTTTTTCATGTAGAGCGGGAATGGCGCAACGAAGCGCACATTGCCCGAGACGCCGCCCGGGATGCGCTCGCATGCCTTGTGGTACGCGGCCAGCGATTTGGGATTCGCGTCTGCATATGCCTGTTTCAACTCATCTAACGTCAATCGGATCATCCTCTTTTCCCACTTGTACGCCCGCCTTCACGATGATGTTGTTGTCCCGCCCGATGCCTGCGCAGCGCTCGCAGATGCTCATGCAGCCGCGTTCGTTGACGTCGCCGAGCAAGTAGCGGAAAATCTGCAGGGATGCTTGGTATTTGTCATTCACCCGCTGGTTTTCGCGGAGGTCGAGGAAATCGTCCGGCCGTGACGGGAAGCCGGTGAAGCACTCCGCTGCAAACGCGGGATCGCACCAGTAGAGCTTGCCGTCGTCGACGGAATGCGTGCTGTGGCCGCAGATGCGCATATGCTCTGCCGGATCCGCCGCGCGATAGGTATCGCGCGGATAGACGACGTCCTTCCAGACGTTGTTCGGGATGACGTAGTACTCGATGTCGTGCGCGGCGAGCGCTTGCTCGACGGCTGCGAGGCGTTTCTTGTAGTCCACGGTCGACGTGTAGTCGCTGATGTGGACGGTCATATCGTGCTGCTTCATGAATGATAGGAGCGCGTCGTTCGGAACGACCGTGCCGTTCGAGATCAGGTTGATGCGCCCGATGCGCTCGCCGTAGCGCTCCATGAGATAGCGCAGGATGCGTCCGAGCTCCGTGTGCAGGAACGGCTCGCCGCCCAAGAGCGTGTACTCGTAGACGAAATTGACGCTGTCGAAAAAGGTATCAAAGTTCTCCTTCAGCCGCTCGAATGGGAAATCGCCCGTCTCCTTTGCATACGGGATGAACATGTTGCAGTTCTTGCACTGCAGCGTGCAGCGCGACGTGATGACCGTGTCAATCTTCGCGAGCACGCATTCGTTCTTCCAACGGAGATGCCACTCCTCGGCGAAGCGCTCGAAGATGCAGAAGTCGCGGAACTCCTCCAGACCCGCCGCACGGAGCTCCTCTGCCATCTCCTCATAAGCGCCCTTCATCGTCGTCACGACGATCTTCGCCCGGCAGCGCTCCATCCGCTGCAACGCATCTGCGAGGGAAACTACAGGCAGTCCCGCAATCTCCTCGCCCGCATGACGGTTGTCAATCAGGAAGGGAATGTCGAATTCTTTCCGGAGCGAAGGCAGCACCCTCCGCCCGATCCGCCCCATGCCGAACGGGACGAGCGTCGGATGGCGCAGGAGCTCCTGCCAATCGTCCGTCAGTTTGAATAATGCATCCATGCGTGAAACGCCCCTCCTGTTTCCATCCTCCATCAACCAAACTTTTCAGCAAACTTCTCCGGCTGATAGAAATACTCGAAATTCTCCACGATTTTCTCTTCTGGCCAATCCCACCATTTGATTTCCAGCAGCTTCTCGATGATATCATCGCTGAAACGCTTGCGAATCGGCCGTGCAGGCACGCCACCGACGATGGTATACGGTGGAACGTCATGCGTCACGACAGCGCCCGCTGCAATGATGGCGCCGTCGCCAATCGTGTTGCCCGGCAAGATGATGGCATTCCTGCCGATCCAAACATCGTTGCCAATCACACACTGCTTTTCTGGTGCGACCCACGAGCGAAAATCCGGGAACGCCGGATTGAATTCGTACGTCCCATATTTCTGGCACAACTGCTTTCGTTTCTCGATGAACGCATCATCCTCATTTCCAAAATTGCAAGCAGCAGTTTTCGATGTTTCATAAAGAAAGTGGTGCATAGATACCAAATCAAATGGATGGTTCGGCACAATACAAGCCAGCGGATTGATTGCGCAAAACGCCCCGATGCTTTTGCAAAGCCCATCATATTGAAGGATGCCCGTGTAATCTCCGGTATATCTACCCACAAGGCAGTGATGATATACATGTGCCTTGCTGATATATTCACGGAAACCGCCTTTCCCATATTGCAGGACATCGTCGGAAATAATGGCAATACTTTCTCGCGGGACGAATGCGGGAATCGCATCATATACCACTTGAAAATATTTCGGATTGTCCAGCGCGAACAGGATCCGCGTCTCTTTGTCGACCATATCCTCCGTGAGCTCGCTCATCGGCAGGACGTCTTTGTTGTAGCGGCTCAGTTTGTTGTCCACGACGATGGCGTCTTGGATGCCGTAACGCTTCTTCAAGATGTCATTCGTCAGGAGGCCCAGTTCGCCGTACGGATAAATTATGAACCGTGCCCCCCCCGATTCATATTGTTGTTCTATGCATCTGCATACGGCGTGAAACCATTCGGTACGTTCCATCTACTTCACTTCTTTCTCATGTAATCATGCTTCTTTTGCATAAAGAATATACGCTGCCCGTGTTTTTTCCTTGTATTATACACGTTATTCCGTTATACTATCAACAGAAAGGCAGTGACGACATGAAGCGATCCGAGCTCTTGAAGCTCCTGAAAAAGCATGGTTGCAAGCTCGTGCGCAACGGCTCGCGACACGATATTTTCTACAGCCCCATCACCAATCAAGAATTTCCTGTGTGGCGTCACGGAAAGGACATCCCGAAAGGGACTGCCACGGAAATCATGAAACAGGCTGGCATCCAATAAGGAGGAATCCCTCATGGCAAAATACGTGTATCCCGCAATTTTTTCGTGGAACGAAGAGGACAGTGTCTATTACGTATCGTTCCCCGATGCTGCGAACTGGTTCACGGACGGCGAAACCGTGGAAGAAGCGATGGAAAACGCGACGGACGTGCTGAATCTCATGCTGCTCCACCTCGAAGAAACGCACCGCGAAGCAGATATCCCAACGCCTAGCCGCATCAACGACATCCAGAAAACGGATGCTCGCGATGTCGTGACGCTCGTCGCTGCGGATACGGCAGCCTACGCAGAACAACTCGCAATGCAGGAAAACCCCATCCGCCACGCACGCGAGAAAGCAGGGCTGAACATCAAGCAGCTCGCCAACCTCCTCGGCGCGCCGTACCGCACCGTGCAAGACTGGAACGCCGGGAAGCAATTTCCGCCGAAATGGGTCGAGCAACTCGTCATCGACAAAATCCATGCAGCCATTTGAGAACGCTTCGAGACACAGGCTGCCGCTTTTGCGGCGGCCTTTTTAGTTTGCCTTGTACCGCTCCCAGTTCTCCGCGATCCGCACGGCGGCGTCGATGGCGTCGAGCATGCTTTCTTCGCTGGCACGGCCTTCGCCGGCCTTGCCGTACGCGGTGCCGTGGTCGACGCTGGTGCGGATGACGGGGAGGCCGATGGTGACGTTGATGCCGCTCATCGAGGTGTACTGGCCGGTCGTGGGGTTCATGACGAAGCCGGTGATCTTCAGCGGGATGTGGCCTTGGTCGTGGTACATGGCGACGACGATGTCATAGGCGCCGCCCATGGCTTTGACGAAGACGGTGTCGGGAGGAATCGGGCCCTCCACGTCGTAGCCTTCCTTCTTCATCGCCTCGATGGCAGGGATGATCTCGTCGGCTTCTTCATGGCCGAAGAGGCCGTCTTCACTGCAGTGCGGGTTGAGGCCGGCGACGGCGATGCGCGGATGTTCGTAGCCGAGGAGCTTCATGGCGTGATCGGCAAGGCGGATGACTTCTTCGACGCGCGCTTTCTTGACGCGGTCGCACGCTTCGCGCAGCGAGACGTGCGTCGAGACGTGGATGACGCAGAGCTTTCGATCCGTGCGGATGCCGCTCGCGAGGAGCATGGCGTACTGCGGCGTGTGCGTGTACTCGGCGAAGATTTCCGTGTGGCCGCTGTAGTGGTGGCCGGCCATGTGGAGGGATTCTTTGTTGATGGGCGCGGTGACGACGGCGTCGACCTTTTTCGCGAGCGCGAGGGCGATGCCTTTTTCGATATACTGGAAGCAGACGTCGCCGCAGAGCGCGGAGACCTTCTTGTATTCCCAGCCGCCGGGCTGCAGGAGGTTCATGTTGATGTAGTCGATCGTGCCGTATTCGCCCTTTGCTTCCGATGGGTCTTGGATTTCATGGAGCTTCAGGCCGAGGTAGCAAAAGCGCACGGCGTCTTCGAGGGCAGCCTTGTCGCCGATGATGATGGGGATGGCCGCGTCGTAGACGTCTTTCTTGTTCAGCGCCTTGACGGAGATCTCCGCGCCGATGCCGGCGGGGTCGCCCATGGTGATGGCGAGGCGCTTGCGCCCTTTCTTCGGGTCGTTCGATTCCATTCAGAGGTCACCGTCCTTGATTTTCTTGCGGATCTCCGTCGTCGAGATGCCTTTCGTGTAGGGCACGTAGATGACGTCGACGCCGAGCTTGCCGAGTTCTTTCTCGAAGTTGTTCCAGCGCTCCGTGCCTTTCCAGTCGTCGCCGATGAAGATGGCGTCGAAGTGATAGAGCTCCCAGAGCTTGAACTTGTCGCGGAAGCGGTTGATGACGGCGCGGTCGACGCCGCGGATGGCGGCGAGGATGCGGCGGCGGCCTTCTTCGTCGATGATGGGGCGGCGGTGCTTGTAGCCTTCGACGACGTCGTCGCCGTGGACGCCGACGATGAGGTAGTCGCACTGGCTCTTCGCGGTCTCGATCATGTTGAGGTGGCCGGTGTGGAAGAGGTCGAACACGCCGTCGGTGTAGCCGATCTTATATTTCTTTGCCATCTTGCACGCTTCTTTCGTCAGAGGATATGGGTTCATCGAACAATTGGAGCCGCGAAATGGGATGCACCTTGCGCTTGTTTTCTGGCGGCAGGGTCATATAGTCGCCGTATTTCACGGTGAGGTAGCCGTCGTAGTCGGCTGCGCCGGGGAGCGTCATGCTTTCGAAAGGATACAGCGCGAGGTCTTCGTACCAGCGGCGCTCGTAGCCGTCGATGCCCTTGGGCGTCGGGAACGTGAGGATGCGGACGAGCTGCGTCTTTTTGCCGCGCCCGCTCTCGATGAAGGCGCTGAAATGGCGCACGAGCGTCGCCATCGGGACAAGATCCATGAGGGTGTAGATGATGCGCTCCCACACATGGTTCGCCGTGTCCTTGCCGATGTGCGACCAGAAGAATTTGCGGTAGGCGTAGCATTTGAAGTGATGCCACCGCCGCGCGAGCGCGCCGTCGGGGACGCTGTCGAACGGCATGAGGTCGATGGAGACGCCCATGCCGTACGGCATTTGTTCCTGGTGGAGGCGGACGAACGCCGTGCCCTTGCGGCGGAGCTTGCCGTAGCCCCAACGGTAGCCTGGCACGTCGCGCAGATCCTGCATATAGTATTTCTCGGGATCGAGCTCCGTCTTGCAGGCCGCGCGGAACTTTTCGTACTCCTCGCGCAGGAAGCCGATGTCGGCATCGTCGTCCCAGGGGATGTAGCCCTTGTGGCGGATCGCGCCAAGCATCGTGCCGCCGACCATGTTGTAACGGATGTGATGCTTCTTGCAGATACGGTCGACCTCGGCGATGAGCTCCTGTTGCTGGCGCTGGAGACGCTGAAGCTCGTCCGGCGTCATATAGTATTCAGTGGTCATGAAAAATGAGCCTCTCGCAGGAATTTCTTACAATATTTCATAGGTATGAACATATTTGAAAGCAATCGCATTTGTGCCAAAAGATAGCGTTCATCTCTCCGCACCATGCCAAAAGATAAACTTATCAAGAAAGCGTACAATATTTGTTTGTGCCAATCGATAACTCATGCTGGTCAAAAAAAATGGCGTACGCCTCTGTTGTTTTTCATTCTATCATATTCGTACACAAAAGAAAAGCCCGCCGCGAAAGCGGTGGGCTTCTGTATTGGTATTAGATCGCTGCGATCGTGATGCCGTGCTCTTTTGCGAGAGCGAGGACGGATTCTTTTTCTACGAGGAGGGTCTTGTCGGCCTCGATGGCAAGCGCCGTCGCACCGGCCTTGATCATGCCCTCAATCGTGGCTTTGCCGACGGTCGGGACGTCGAAGCGGTTGTCCTGCTCGGGCTTCGCGACTTTGACGACGACGGCGCCGCCGTTGGCGAGGGCTCCGCCGCGCGCGATGCAGGCGTCCGTGCCTTCGATGGCTTCGAGTGCCATGACGGCCATGTTCTTGACGACGACGGTCTGGCCGATGTCGAGGCGGCCGAGCTCTTTGGCGATGCGGAAGCCGAACTCCATGTCCTTCTTCTGCTCTTTCGTCGGCTCGAGCTCCGTCAGCGTGCCGCGATGCGGCATGAGCATGCGGAGGAGCGCCGTCTGGTCAAAGGCCTGCATGCCGGCTTTCGCGAGCTCACGCACGAACATCATCATGATGGTGTCGTCCTTGCGGTCTGGCAGCGCCATGATGAGCTCCATCATGCGGGCGTCCGGCGTGACCTTGCCGTTGAAGAGCAGTTCTTTCGTGACCTTGCCGAGCATCGTGACTTTCTTGATGCCCTTTTCCTTCAGGTAGTTCAGGATGGCGTCGAGATGGCCGATGCTGATGTCCACGCACTCGGCGGCGCAGTCCTTGAGCTCCTCCGGCGACTCGTCGAGCAGGCGCACGGCGCAGACTTCGAAACCGAGGCGCTTCGCTGCTTTCGCACATTCGACGGGCAGATGGCCCGCACCTGCGAGCAGTCCGACTCTTTCCATAAATGACGTTCCTCCCTCAATTAGTCGTTATGGCGTTCCCGGCAGATGCCGCGCTCCGCGTCGCGGAGGAAGCGCAGGAAGTGCTCGATTTCGTCACACGAATCGACTTCCTGCTCGATGACGGCGATGGCCTGCGCGAGCGAGAGGCCCGAACGATAGAGAATCTTGTACGCCTGCTTGATGCGGCGGCGGGATTCGAGCGGGATGCCGGCGCGCGAGATGCCGACGCTGTTGAGGCCGACGGCTTTTGCCGGATGACCATCGACAATCGTGTACGGCACGACGTCCTGCGTGAGCTTCGACATGCCGCCGACCATGGCGTTGCGGCCGATCTTGACGAACTGGTGGACGCCCGCCATGCCGCCGATGACGGCGCGGTCTTCGACGATGGCATGGCCCGCGAGGCTCGCGAGGTTCGACATGATGACGTTGTTGCCGACGACGACGTTGTGCGCGACATGCGTGAGCGCCATGAGCAGGCAGTCATTACCGATGCGCGTCTCTTCGCCTTCGCCCGTCGCGCGGTGGACGGTCGCGCCCTCGCGGATTGTCGTGCGGTCGCCGATGAAGACGTAGCTCTTCTCGCCCTTGAATTTCAGATCCTGCGGCTCCTCGCCGATCGAGGCGCCCTGGAAAATCTTGCAGTCTTTGCCGATCTGCGTCCAGCCCGTGATGACGACATGCGGGCCGATCTTCGTGCCCTCGCCGATTTCGACATTCTCGCCGATGACCGAGTACGGCCCGATCTCGACGTTTTTCGCGATACGTGCTCCCGGAGCGATGACCGCCGTATCGTGGATGTATGCAAGTACCTTGCTCTCTGTACTCATCTGCTCCAACTCCTAACCATCCTATGAAGCGAGGCCGGGCCCCGCGATCTTTGCTCTGTCTTTTCCATATACTCCCCGATCTACGCTCCATAGTGGTACACGATATGACGGCAAATCCAGGCGTTATCTGAGTGGAACAAAGATTATCTTTCATTTTCGGCCTGATAGAGCCCTTTATGGGCATTTTTCACATCTGTTCGGGTTCTTTGAGTGCAAACTTGAAGTCCGCCGATGCGACGAGCTTGTCCTTGACATAGCCGTCGGCATGCAGCAGGCCGAAGTTGCCGCGCACGCGGACGATTTCGGCCTTCGTGACGAGCTGGTCGCCCGGGACGACGGGGTGCTTGAACTTGACATGCTCCATGCCGCCGAACATCGCAATCTTGCCGCGGTGTTCCTCCGGGTACAGCATCGCGACGCCGCCGACCTGGGCCATCGCCTCGAGGATGAGGACGCCCGGCATGATGGGATGGCCGGGGAAATGGCCGGCGAACTGCGGCTCGATCATCGTGATGTTCTTGATGCCCGTCGCCGAGTGGAACGGATCGATCTCGAGGATGCGGTCAACGAGCAGCATCGGCGGACGATGCGGCAGAATCTTCATGATTTCCGTAATGCCTAATTCCATGATATTTCCCTCATTTCAAAACAGCCAGCAGCGCTTCAGCGAGTGCGTGCGGCCAAAACTTTCTTTGCAAGCGCCGTGTTGAGCGCATGGCCCGAGGCCGCCGCGATGACGTGGCCGCGGATGATGCCGGCGAGGCGCAAATCGCCGATGACGTCGACGATCTTGTGGCGGACGAGTTCGTCCTCGAAATGGAGCGGATTCAGCCAGCCTTCGTCATTGTAGACGATGACGTTCTCGATGCTGCCGCCGAGGCCAAGTCCCATGGCGCGGAGCTGCGCGATTTCCTTCTCGTAGGCGATCGTGCGGGCCGGGGCGATTTCTTTGCGATACGTCTCCGGCGTAATTTCGAAATTCTCGTACTGGATGCCGATGAGCTTGTGCGGATTCACCGACGTGAAGCTCACGCGGAAGCCGTCGTACGGCACGACCATGACGAAGCGCTCGTTCTTGTCGTCGTCGATGCGGTAGACGCGGTCGATGACGATTTCTTCGCGCGGAGCATCGAGCTCCTGGATGCCCGCCTGCCCGATGAGGTCGAAGAACGCAAGCGAAGCGCCGTCCGCGACGGGAGGCTCCTCCGAATCGAGCCGCACTTCGCAGTTGTCGATGCGCTGCGCATGCAGTGCGCTCATGAGATGCTCGATCGTGAAGAACTTCGTGCCGTCCTCCTCGATTGTCGTCGCGCGGAGCGTCGATGTCACATGGTCGGCCGTCGCATGGACGCGCGGCTCGCCGTCCATATCCGTGCGGACAAAGACGATGCCCGTCCCCGCAGCCGCCGGCCGCAGCTCCATGTGCACCTCGCGGCCCGAATGGAGCCCGATGCCCGTATACGCCGCCGCTTGCGCCAGCGTTGTCTGATGTTGCAAGCGCTTCCTCCCCTTTCTCGTTTTCATAGCTCTTACTATCATACTACGAAAAGGTTTTGGTGGTCAAATTTTTCGTAGATCATAGAGCAAATCCAGGCCCCCTCTCCGAGGGGGCTGTCAGCGAAGCTGACTGGGGGTGTGTCGGAGGTAGGGCGTACCTTCGACACACCCACCACCGCTTCGCGGTCCCCCTCCCTCGGAGAGGGAGGCTAAAATTTGAGTGCTTCAGGGCTCCCCTCTCAATGAGGGGGGCTGGAGAGGAGCGACACCACTGCCATCGAAAGAAGGAACGTACTCTTCACTGGCCGCGCGGCGTTCCTGCGTGTAGACGCGCGTCATGCCGAGGTCGAGGGCGTGGTCGACGACGCTTTCATATTCGAACGTCGTGAGGCGGCGCGAGAGGTTTTTGTGCTCGCTTGCGCGGTACATCGGCGTGTACTGATTCATCAGCGAGACCTGGATAGCGTCGCCGAACGTCGCGTGAAGCCAGTCGAGGACTTTCATGCTCTCGTGGCGATGGCCGGGCAGCACGAGATGGCGTACGAGGACGCCGCGCGTCATCTGGCCGTCGGCGGCAAACTGTGCGGGCCCGACCTGCCGGAACATCGCCTCGATGGCCGCCCGTGCGGCAGCAGGATAATCCGGTGCGGCCGAGTAGTCGCGCGCCGAGGTTTCTTCCATATACTTGAGGTCGGGCAGGTAGATGTCCACTGCGCCCGCGAGCGCCTCGATGGTCTCGACCGTTTCGTACGCACCCGAGTTGTAGACGACGGGCAGATGGAAGCCTTGCGCCTTCGCAAGTGCGAGCGCATGGAGAATCTGCGGCACGAAGTGCGTCGGCGTCACGAGGTCGAGCGTCGCCGCGCCGCGCGCCTGCTGTTCGAGAAAGATTTCCAAGAGCCGCTCGTCCGTCACGTCGATGCCCTTGCCCTCATGCGAGATTTCGTGATTTTGGCAAAAGCAGCAACGCAGGTTGCAGTGCGAGAAAAACACCGTCCCCGCCCCGCGCCCGTCCGCACCAACGAGGCACGGCTCCTCCCACTTGTGGAGAGAGACGAGGGAGACGCGGGCAAATTTTCCCGCGCCGCAAAAGCCCGTTTTGCCCGAAAGACGGTTGACACCGCAATTGCGCGGACAAAGCGTACAACACGAGAGCATACGATGCCAAAAAGACGTGAGTTCAGATTCCATTTTCTCCTTCTTTCCAAGTTTGGCCTTTATACATAGCCCCCTTCCCAGAGGGGGGACAGAACCAAGCGAGACGCAAAGCGGCTCGCAGGTTCAGGGAGGAGTCGCCTGCAGGACATAGCAATCAGCAGAAATGCTCCTTATCGTCGGTACGCGCAGATAGTCAAGACGTTGCTTTTCTCATTCGCACCCGCGGAAGAAACGGTTATCCTGATTGTTTTGATGTTCAAGGGACTCCCCCCGCCCTTCGGGCCCATCCCCCCTCTAGAAGGGGGCTATGTATAAGAAAGGCTCCGTTCCTATCCATGCATCCCCCTTGTAATGCGCAATTTATTCTCTTCCTTCCAATTTTGCTGCGTCGAGCACGGCCCCGTACTTTGCCCGCCACCACGACACGCTGCGGATGGCGTTGATGTAGTCCTGCATGGCCTGCTGGTCGATGGGCTGCATGTCGTCTTCGATGGGTTCTTCGACGAGCGGGACGGTGTCGGCTTTGCCGATGGCGTGGCGGGTAATCCAGAAGCCGTAGTTGACGCCCTGGCGGCTGCCCGTCGTGAGGCTCGTGCCGAGGCTCATGTATTCAAAGCCTTTCGGGGCGATAAGCTCCAAAAGCGTCGGCACGATGTCGATCTGGCTGCCCGCGCTGTCGGCAAGGAGCGTGCCCTTGTGCACGCCCTGCCCCGTGATGACGAACGGGATGCCGTAGCGCTCGTACGTCGTCGGCGTCTTGTCGATGTTGTAGCGGTCGCCGTGGTCACCGACGATGACGAAGAGGCTGTCAGGATATTTCGCTTTCGCATCGCGGATGAACTTCGTGAGCTCGCGGTCAGCATACCAATAATGGCCGAGCTCCTTCAGAAGGTGTTCGTCGTTCTGCGCTTCCACGGGCAGCGCCGCCCGCACCTGTTCGCGGTCAAAGCCTTTTTCATCGACATCGACGTCATAAGGCGAGTGATTCGAGGCGTTGAGAATCACGTTATAGCTCGGCACATCGCCTGCCGCCGCAAGGCCAGAGAGGACTTTTTCGTAGAGCACTTCATCTTCGCAGCCCCAGACGCTGCCGGGCACGTCTCCGTAGTCGCCGCGGCTGTAGAAATGCTCGAAGCCCTGCGCCTGCGTGAACGCGCCGATGCGTTCCCATGTCGCGGGGCCCGCATACCAGAAGTTCGTCGTGTAGCCAAGCCGCGCGAACTGCGGCGCGCTCGCCGTCGGATACGGCGCGGCAAACGATTCCGGCATCGTCGTGAGGTAAAGGTTCGCGTCGGCAAATCCCGTCACGACGCCCGTGACGGCTGAAACCGTGCTCGCACCATTCGGCAGGAACGTCGGGCAGTAGTCGCTGTCGTCCTCGGCGATGACGGAGCGCATGCCATCGGCGATGTGGAGGTCTTTGTACTTGTCGAGAAGCGGCCAGTTCGCATAGCTTTCGGAGAGGATGATGAAGACATGCGACGGTTTTGCCCCAAGTCCCGCGCCTGCCGCCTCATGGCGCAGGTACGTATCGAGGTCGTCGCTCGTCGGCTCCATGCCAGCGTGCAGCGCCGCGAGCGCGCGGATGTCCTCGACCGTGAAGTCGAGGCCGTTGCAGGCGAGCATGCGGTTTTGGAGCACGTAGCCGCGATGGACGGCCTGGTAACTGTCGAGGATGATCTCGTTGAGGAAATCGTCTTTCGTGACGCCTGCATTCTCCCAATCGACGCCCGTCTCCCAGCCGAGGCTGCCGCCAAAGACGGACAGCAGGCCGACGATATAGCAGACGCCGAGCGCGCAGGCCCGCACGGCCCAGCGCACGGGCCACGGGAAATCCGCGACGAATGTCAGCCGCGGCCCCTGCCAGCGCAGGACAAACGCAACGGCCGCTTTCCAGAGCACAAATGCCAGGAGGCACGCAACGGCCAGTCGCACGGGCAGATAAAATTCCTGCACGAGCGACCAGAACAGCGCGACCATGTCGTCATTCGCGGCGTTGAACATGAGCTGGTTGAAATTCGCATGGAACTGCCGGTAGTACGGAAAGCTCGCGACGTAAAGAATCGACGTCACAAGCAGCTCGACGCCGAGCACAGCCTTCCAGCAAACGTTTTCGATGCGTGGGAAGACGTAATGCAGGAGCGCCCCCGGTACAAGCGCAACGGCGGTCAGAACGCCTGCCGTCTGGCACGACAGCCGCCCGCCGCGCACGATGGCCGCCCAGATGTCGGCCGTCTCCGTGCCCGCGCCCATGTATTCTTTCATCCACCAGAGGAAGAAAAGACGGCAAAAGAAAAGGACTGCCAGGTAGAAAACCCATACCTTCAGTCCCTTTCTCAGAAGTTCGTCGAATCTTTCCCAGGCGAAAAACGCCTGCTGCCTCATGGCAGGATGATCTCGACGCCGTAATCCTCGGCGGCTTCGCAGATGTCATCAGCGGGCTTGGAGTCCGTGATGAGGCCGGAGAGCGTATCGAGGCTCGTGTAGTTGTAGTTGCCGTCGTTCGAGAGCTTGCGGGCCTCGGCAACGACGTAGGCGCGCTTTGCCACGCGCACGATGGCGGCCTTGTTGATGCCGTCCTCGATGTCGTACGTCGAGACGCTGTTCTCCTTCACATCGACACCGACAGCGCCGACGAAAGCGATGTCCGGCTTCAGCTTCGAGATGAAGTCGAGCGTCATGCCGCCCCAGAAGCCGTCGCGGCTCTTGTTGATCTTGCCGCCCGCGAAGACGAGGCGGATTTTCGGGTTGCGCGCAAGCACGACGAGGATGTCGATCATGTTCGTCACGACCGTCATCTCGCGATCCGTCTTGACGAGGAGCTCGGCAATCGCGAGGTTGCTCGTCGAAATGTCGAGGAAGACCATGTCCTTGTCATGGATGAGCTTGACCGCGGCCTGCGCGATGCGGCGTTTTGCCTCGACGTCCGTGTTGCGGTGCTTGCTGACTTCGAGCATGTGGAGATTCTCGCGGCGCACGACGGCACCGCCGTACGTACGCTTGAGCTTGCCCTGCTTCTCAAGAGCGCCGAGGTCTTTTCGAATGCAGTCTTCCGTGACCTTGAACATCTCGGAAAGATCCTTGACGCGCACCTTGCCGTCACGCGCTAAGAGATTCAGGATGGCCTCCTGCCGTTCTTCCAAAAACATCTTGTTATCACTCCTGTTTCAAATGCTGAGAATTTTTTTGGCCGAGTTATTGATTACTCTTACTTTTAGTTCATTGTACAAGATGAAATCCGATTTTTCAAGACCCCAAGATAAAGTTTTTGTGAAAATCGCACAAATTGCTTGACGCTCACACATGAGGCTCTCGGCTGGCTGGTCGCTTCCGCCCAGCTTCGAAGCGCGCGCGGGCGCGGTCGCGCAGGCGCAGGCTCCGCTGGAGCAGCATCTCATAGACGGGCTGGCCGCCTGTGAGGTCGGAGACGAGGTATGCCGTCATCGAGACGAGGATCAGTGGCAGCATGTGCGCAAACGAGCCCGTCATCTCCATGATCAGCACCGTGCCCGTGATCGGCGACTTCACGACGCAGGCAAAATACGCCGCCATGCCGAACACCATGCAGGATGCGTCAAGCCCCTCGGGCAGCACGCCCGCCAGCGCCGCGAGCTTCGCGAAAATTGCGCCGGCCAGCGCACCGAGCACGAGCATCGGGAGGAAGATGCCGCCCGGAACGCCGGAACCGAAGCAGACCATCAGAAAGCAGAATTTCGCCGCGAACAGCACGCAGAGCATCGCGAAACCATAGTCCTCGACGACGAGGCTGTCGACAAGCGGCGAGCCGCCGCCCAAGACCTGCGGCAGCGTGAAACCGAACGCGATGGAGAGGAACAGCGGCACCATCGGCTTCGACCACGCGGGGAGCTTCACGCGCGCAAACGTGTCGAGCGAGAACGTCAGCGAATGGTTGAACGCAAGCGAGACCGCGCCGACGAAAAGGCCGAGCAGGATCAGCAGGAAATAGAAGCTCCCCGTCGCGACGACAGGCACGTCGCCCATGTGGAAGACGGGCGCGAGACCGAAGAACTGCTGCGTCACGGTTGTCGCCGTCACGCAGGCCGCGACGGCGCCCATGAGCACGAGCGGCGAAAAATCCTTCGTGAGCTCTTCGAGGCAGAAAATCACGCCGGCAAGCGGTGCATTGAACGCCGCCGCAAGACCAGCGCCCGCGCCCGCCGTCAAGAGGTAGCGGTCTTCCCCTGGCGCGCGCCGCGCCAGGCGTCCGACGCCCTGCCCGAGGCACGCACCGAGCTGCACGCTCGGACCCTCGCGGCCAAGCGACAACCCCGCGCCGATGCCGAGCACAGCGCCGACGAACTTCCACGCCAGCACGCGCGCCCAGTTCATCTGCATCTCGCCCGCGAGGATGCCCTCGATCTGCGGGATGCCCGACCCCGACGTCATCGGCTCATGGCGCACGATGCGGTAGAGGATATACCCGATGACGGCCAGCACGCCCGCCCAGGCAAGCGTCCACGCTGGATGCTCTGCAAGGAATGCATAGAGCCGCGGCAGCGCCTCCTCCGACATCATCAGCAGCCACCGGAACGCCGCAATCACAAACCCTGTCAGGATGCCGATGAGGTTCCCCTCGAGGAACAGCCGCAGCTTCATGCGGGACGGGGCAGAGAGCCAGTCGAGGAGCGCAAGAATTTTTTCCCGCACGGAAAACATCCTCCTATCTTTTAAGCCAGCCCCCTTCCCAGAGGCGTAAAGTTTCCAGTGGAGACTTTACGGGGCCGCGTGAGCGGCGGGGGGAGTCCCCTGTACGTCCTCACATAAAAATAAAACGTGACTTCCGTGGGTACGATGATGCGCACCCGCGGAAGTCACGTCATGCTATTTGCATTGTCATGCAGGGGACTCCCCCAGTCAGCTTCGCTGACAGCCCCCTCTGGGAAGGGGCCTTTTCTTTTTACTCCGCCGTGAACGGCAGCAGTGCGATGTTGCGGGCGCGCTTGATGGCGACCGTCACCTGGCGCTGATGCTTTGCGCAGTTGCCGGAGATACGGCGCGGCAGGATCTTGCCGCGCTCCGTGATGAAGCGACGGAGCTTCGCCACGTCTTTATAATCGATATGCTCGACCTTGTCAACGCAGAACGTGCAGACTTTTCTGCGAGGTCTTCTACCTCTGTCACGTCTCATCTAGTTTTCCCTCCTGTCAAAATGGGATTTCTTCGTCAGGAATATCTGGCCCGAAATTGTTATTCTGCTGGGCTGGCGCGGCCTGCCGCTGCTGCGGAGCGCCGCCGCCATAGCTCTGCTGTCCGCCCGGTGCGTGCTGGCCGTCACCGCGCGAATCGAGGAATTCGACCTCGTCCGCGACGACTTCCGTCACGTAGCGCTTCGAACCGTCCTGCGCATCGTAGGAACGGACCTGCATGCTGCCCTCGACGCCGACGCGGCGTCCCTTGACCAGATTGTTACCACAAATTTCGGCGAGCTTGCGCCAGCAGACGATGGGGATGAAGTCCGCCGTCGGGCGTCCGTCATTCGCATCGCGCTTCGCAAAGCGACGATCCACAGCCAGCGTGAACGTGCAGACCGCGATGCCCGACTGCGTATAGCGGACTTCCGGGTCGCGCGTCAGGCGGCCGATCAGAATCACCTTGTTCATGGTTTCCCTCCTCGCACCACGATGGTGCATTCATCGGAAGTTTTCGCTCAGTCCTCGTCAGCGCGGACGATCATGTGCTTCAAGAGCTCGTCCGTGATCTTCATGACGCGGTCGCACTCTGCCATGCAGGCAGGTTCCGCCGTCACATAGAACAAATCGTAGAAACCTTCCGTATTGTCCTTGATCTCATAAGCAAGACGCTTCTTGCCCCAACGATCCTCTTTGTCAATCGTGCCGCCGTTGTCAGCGATGAGCTTGCTGAACTTGTCGATGACAGCGTTCGTAGCATCCTCTTCCATCGGCTTCACGATAAAAATGACTTCGTACTTTCTCACGAAATCACCTCCCTCTCTGGTCTTTGGCCCCTTCCGCTCGGAGGGGGCAGAGTTAAACTTTCTCCGTCGCTTTTCCGCGACTTGAAAATTATACCACGCAGACAGGGGGAATGCAAGGATTTATTTTGCCGTTGCGCATTTTCTTGAACAAGCCAGCAGGGTTTGCTATACTCATGTCATCGGCTTGCGCCGAAACAAGAATCATCAATCTTGGGGAGGGATTCCTTATGAAAAAACTTCTGGCAGTGCTGACGCTTGTCTTCACCTGCCTCTGGAGCACAGCCTTCGCGGCTGACTTCTCTCATCTCGTCATCCTGCATACGAATGACACGCACGGATACGACCGCCGCGCCGACGGCGTCAACGGCATGGCGACTGTTGCTGCGCTCAAGCAGGATTTTGAAGCAAAAGGTTATGATGTTCTGCTCGTCGATGCCGGTGACGCGATCCAGGACAACAACCTCGTCAATTTCAGCAAGGGAAAAACGGCCATCGACTTCATGAACGCCGTCGGCTATGACGCGATGACGCTCGGCAACCATGAATTCGACTATGGCGCTGATGTCACGCAGGAACGCATCCAGCAGGCGAAGTTCCCGATTCTTTCGGCGAACATCATCGTCGATGCCACAGGCAAATCCTTCACGCCGAAAACGCACGCCATCGTGAAGAAGGGCAAGCTCCAGATCGGCATCTTCGGCCTGACGACGCCGTCAACCATCACGACATCGAACCCGAAGAGCACGCGCGGTCTGACGTTCCTCTCCAAAGAAGCGATGTACAAAGCCGCGCAGAAGGAAGTCGATGCCCTGAAAGCCGCCCACTGCGACCTCATCGTCGCCATCGGCCATCTCGGCAGCGAACCGGACGCCGCAGGCGACCGCTCGAATGACGTTCTCGAAAACGTCAAAGGCATCAATGTCTTCATCGACGGCCACGATCACACGGCAAAAAATCTCTATATTGGCAGCGCCCTGCTCGCAGAGACTGGCGCGCACCTCGCCAACATTGGCGTCATCACATATGAGAACGGCAAATGGACGGAAGACCTCCATGCCTATGGCCGTTTCAATCAAGAAGACGCAAAGGTCAAAGCCCTCGTCGACCAGGCGCAATCTGACATCGACCGCGAGCTCTCGACCGTCGTCGGCAAAACCACCATTGACCTCGACGGCAGCCGCGATCCCGGCGTGCGCACGCGCGAAACAAACCTCGGCGACTTCATCTCCGACGCCTACCTCTGGCAGGTGAAAAAAGCCACCGTCCTCGAAGGCGTCACGATCGATGGTGCCATCATGAATGGCGGCAGCATCCGTTCGAGCATCGCTACTGGCGACATCACGCAGAACGACATGCTGCGCGTCCTGCCGTATCACAACTACCTGCAGTACGTCACGATGAAAGGCTCGACGCTCCTCGAAGTCCTCGAGGCAGCCACCTGCACAACGCCGAAAGCCATTGGCGCCTTCCCGCAAGTTGCAGGCATCGTCTACACGGTTGACACCCAGAAGCCATACGAAAAAGGCGACCTCTATCCGCATTCCACCTACTACGCCCCGGCCGTCCCCGGCACGCGCGTCACGATCCAGAGCGTCGGCGGCAAGGCCTTTGACCCAGACGCTACGTACAATATCGTCGTGCCGGACTATCTGACCTCTGGCGGCGACACCTATTACCCGCTGACCGATCCCTCGAAAGTCACGGTGCATGACGTCGATTACCTCGACGTCGACGCCGTCCGCAACTACCTGAGAGAAGAACTCGGCGGTACCGTCGGCGAATCCTACGCTGGCACGCAGGGACGCATCACGGTCCTGCCGTAAGAAAAACACATTCGGCGCACGATAAGAAACGGCCGCAGCACCACGCTGCGGCCGTTTGCCGTCCCAAAATTTACTTTGCTTCGTACTTCGCAAGTACTTCCTGCGGAATCTTCCTTCCCTTGAAATAGACCTCGCGGTCGCGCTCGCTGATTTCTCTAAGCACGCGGCAGGGGTTGCCGACAGCGACGACGTTCGCGGGGATGTCGTGCGTCACGACGCTGCCTGCGCCGATGACGCTGTTCTCGCCGATCGTGATGCCCGGCATGACGATGACGCCCGCGCCGAGCCAGCAACCGCTCCCGATATGGATCGGCATGCTGAACTGCAGGCCGTGGCGCCGGAGCGCTGGCAGCACGGGATGGCCCGTCGTCGTCAGAACGACATTCGGCGCGATCATCACATGGTCGCCGATGTAGATGTCCGTATCATCGACGAGCGTGAGATTGAAGTTCGCATAAACGTAGTCGCCGAAATGGAGATAATGCCCGCCGAAATTCGCATGCAGCGGCGGCTCGATATAGCAGCCTTCGCCGACCTCGGCCAGCATCTCCTTCATGATTTTCTGCCGCTTCTCCGCCTCGTGCGGCCGCGTCGCATTGTAGTCGTACATCTTTTCGAGGCACTGGATCTGGAGCGCCTGGATGTCTGAAGCCGCAGGGTCGTAGATTTCGCCAGTCCTCTGCTTGTCAAGTTCTGCCATATACTTTCCTCCTGAACAGCAGCCTCACAGCTGCGCGTACGCGATTTCTGCATCGACTTCGGGTGGCACCGAGCCCGACAGGCGCTGGAGTTTCGCCCGCAGGAATCCGAGCGTCTGCAGCTTCGACTTCTCGTCCGCCATCCATTTCGAAATCAGCTGCGTATACTGCGGATTCGAGGACAGCGTATCGCGGTATGCCTGCGAAAACGTGCAGTACTTGAACAAAATCAGCCGCGACACCTTATTGAGGCGCGCCATGCCCGTCGACTCGTTCCGAACGAACGTTTCATATTCCGCGATGAACACGTCGCGATAGCTGTTGCGGTGGCGCTTCAGCGTCTCTTTCACCCGTTCCTTGAGCGCGGCGGAGAGGTCGTGGTTCTTCTTGTAGAACTGCAGGTAGCCGATGTAATCCGACGTCAGCGACTTGTTCTGGACGTCGGCATAGTGGACGCCCTCGATGCGCTTGCACATCTCCCAGCGGAACTGGGCGCACATGTTGAGCATCGTGTCCTCGAGGTTGCTCGAATGGAAGATGGACAGCACGAAATGCGCCGGCGTCTGGCGCTTGCGCCCCTCGATTTCCTGCCACATCACGCCGCGGCTGCCGAAGTTCGGCATGAGGACGACATAGGGCAGCACTTCGACATGGTACTCGAACCGCTGGATTTTCCATTTCATGTAGCTCGTCAGCGCCGGGCGGTAGAAGCAGCTGAAATCGATGGAACGCACCTTGTCGAGCGCTGCGCGCACGACTTTCGGCGAAGAGAAGCACTTTTCGAGCGGACGGTTCACCTGCTCGGCAAAGAAGATCGGCACGAAGGAAAGGATGCTGCCATACGTCATCTTGTCGGCCTTCGCAATCATGTTCACGAGCTCGAAATGCACCATGGCCTTGCCGTCCGTCTGCAATTCCTCGGCCTGCTTGTCCGTGAGCTCGTGCGTGCGCACCTTCTCGCGGAGGCTGTCCGTCCAGTCCTGGTCGAACTCGTCTTTCGAGGGCGGCACCTCGCCATTATAAATCTTTCTCAGCCAGTCATACGTCGTCAGGATGCGGCCCTCGGGATCGTCCTCCCAGAGCAGCGCATACCGATAGAGCGCCTTCGTGTTGTCAGCTCCGGCCAGATTTTCGTCCACGAAGCCGAACAGGAAGAACATCTTCACCTCGGCTGGGATTTCCGGAGCCTCCAGGCTCTTAAAGAACGCCGCCTCATAGATGATATAGAAGTTCTCGGCGATGCTCCGGCGGAGACGGCGCATCGTATCCGTTTTTTCCATCTTGCTGGCCGACTGGGAAAATTCCACGACATCTGCGCGGAACTTCTCCGCCACGTCGCGCGCCACGCCGGAAAAAGCCAGAATCGTATCGAGTGCATGCTCAATGGCCGGCAGTTCGCCATTGCCGGCGTCGAGCGCTTCCTGCCGCTTCGCATCCTCGAGCTTCGCTTTCTGCGTGCGGTATTCGCGCACGAAATCATCCGTCTTTTCCTGCACATCGTGAATGAAGGCGGTCATTTCGTCAATCTCCGGCTGCAGGCGCTGCGCCATCTGCGCTGCCAGCAGGATGTTGCCGACGCAGAAGTTGATGTCGGCCGGATAATAGACTTTGCGCAGCGTCTCGTCCTGCTCGTACCACGCCTGGCAGAGATCCGTCTGCCAGCTCGACAGGAGTTCCGGCTGCTCGGGCGGTTCCAGTGCCTCGACCGCCTCATATTTCTGCGGGGCCATCATCATCGCCGCGCAGACATTCCGATAATCCGTATAATCCGATTTCAAATCCGACACGAGGCTGCGCCCTTTTTCATAGAGCGACTCCAGCACGTCGATGAGCTCATTGAGGAGCGCCGCGCTCGCAGACGCCATGACCGGGGCGATGGCCGGCGTCGCCTTGATGGCCGTGACGAGGTCTTCCTCGCTGTTGTAGTCATACGAGAACAGCGTGGCGTTTTCCCGCGCCGTATAAGTACACGGATACGTCTCCCCTGCGGGGAGGAACGCCCCGAGAATCGTCCCATGATCCGCCTGCAGGGCCACGTCATCGCCCGCCTGGATCGAGACACTGCCCTTCAGCAACAGATCCAGCTGTTCGATCGTTTCCCCCTTCCTGTGCAAGACCTGCCCTTTCGTTACATCATACTTCCCCATGATTCTTTCCACCTCATGCCTTATTGTTCACAAATGGTTTTCATCTTATTTTATCACGGAAAAGGCGCTTTGCAAACCATGGTTTCCACGCGGACGGCGGGCTTGTTTTTCCGCCTGCAACCCGCTACAATAAATGCAACTGCAAGAAAGGAAGTCTTTATTTGGACGCCACATATCTCCGTCTGCTCTTCGTCGTGACCGACCTCATCGCGCCGCTCGTTGTCGGCTATATCCTCAAAGAACGTCATCTCATCACGCAGCGCACGAATGACCGGCTCATCAAGCTCAATATCTGGATCATCAACACGCTGTTGTCGCTCTTGTCGTTCTGGGTGCTGCCGCTCTCATGGAGCCTGCTGCTGCTGCCGCTGTTCGGCTTTTATCTCGTGCTGTTCCCGGGGGCCGTCGGCTATGCGCTCTTCGCGCGGCGGCTCAAGGATTACCTCGACCGCGGTGCCTATGTCGCGAGCGCGATGCTCGCGAACCTCGGCACGCTCGGCGGCGTCTGCGCGTTCATTCTCTACAATGAGACAGGCTTCGCGTACACGCAGCTCATCGGCGCGTTCCAGAACATGCTGCTCTGCCTCGTCGTCTTCCCGTACTCGCGTTTCTGCCAGATGAAAGCGGCTGGGCGCACATCGGAGCACCACAGCCGACTCAAAGACCTCCGGGACATGTTCCTGACGCCGAACCAGCTCTGCCTCGTCGGCATGATCGCAGGCTTCATGCTGAATGCCTGCGGCATCGAGCGTCCGGCCGAACTCGGCCCCGTGTTCCAGAGCCTCGTCCACATCGGCGCATGGTCGGCCATGCTGCCTGTCGGCTTTTTGCTGAGCTTCGGCGCCGCACGAAAGAACCTCGGCCGCATCAAGAGCCTGACGTTCCTGCGGTTCCTGCTCATGCCGATCGTGACGTACTTCATCGTCAAGGCCCTCGTCGCCGATCCGATCCTGCGCCACACGATCATCATCCTCTCGTGCTGTCCGACCGCCATCAACGCCGTCCTCTCCTCGCGCCTCTACAAACTCAACGTCGACCTCGCCGCCACGAGTTTCCTCGTCACGACCGGCGCCTACCTCGTCGTCATCTTCCCTGTGCTGTTCTTCCTGATGAAATGACCTTCTTCAGCAGCCCCCCTCACTGAGGGGGGACGGGCCCGAAGGGCGGGGGGAGTAGTCGGGTGCTGGAGACAAACAAAAATGCGACCGTATCTAAGCATTTCTTAGATACGGTCGCATTTTTTGTCAGTCAAATCACTCTGCATCTACCGCCGCCGCTTCTGCCTTCTTGCTCCTGCGATGCCGCAGATACAGCACCGCGATGACGACGACGCAGACGCCGACGAAGATGAGGCTGGCCTCGTGGCCGATGGCGAGCATGACCTGCCAGCTCTTGCCGAGCATCATGCCCGCGAAGAGAATCAGCGCCGTCCACGGCAGAGACCCCGCAATCGTGCAGAGGAAGAACTTCTTTGCATCGACATGCGCGAAGCCCGCAGGCAGCGAAATGAACGTGCGGACAACCGGCAGCATGCGGCTGAAGAACACGGCCTTGAGGCCGTACTTGTCAAACCACCGCTGCGCGACATCGACATGGCTCTTCTTGATGAAGAAGTAGTGGCCATACTTGTCCACGAACGAGCGGCCGCCATAGTGGCCGACCGCATAGGCGAAGAACGAACCAGCGAGGCCGCCGACCATGCCCGCGACGAGCGCCCCGCCAAAACCGAGCTGGCCGTCAAAGATCAGGTAGCCCGCAAAGCCCAGGATGAGCTCCGACGGAATCGGGATGCAGGCATTCTCTGCCGCCATCAGCACGGCAATCGCCACATAGCCCCACGCCGCGATGAATTCCATGAAGTACACCGAAAACTGTTCCATAATACGGCTTTCTCCTCCGATTTTTCCTTTCCAACACACAATTTCTTTTCCGAATCTGAACCACATTATAGCAGGATTTCGTAAAAAAGCTATAACGCAAGGAAATTTTCTTTTTTCCAGTTTACGCTTCTGTCAGCCGCTCCCACTTTGCATATCGTTCTTCGATCTCGACCTGCTTCGCGGCATAGGCGTCGGCGAGGGCCTGGCTCTTTTCGGGGTCGCTCTGGGCCTCGGGGTTGTTCATTTCGTATTCGATGCCTTTGAGTTCGGCTTCAGCCATGGCGATTTCGGCTTCAGCGCGGTCGATCATTTCCTGGCGCTTCGTGTCGCTCATGCTCTGGATGCTGCCGCGCAGGGCAGCGTCCTTCTGCTTCTGCTTTGCATCTTCTTTCGGGGAGGCAGGAGTCTCTGCCGCGCCCGCCTTCTTGCGGGCTGCGCGCTCTTTTTCTTTCGCGCGCTTCTCTTCGATTTTCGCGAGCCGTTCCTGCTCTTCGCGCTCCTCGGCGACGGCCGCCTCTTCAGCTTCGACGCGCTCGCGGTAATAACTGTAGTTGCCGTTGTACTCGGTGAGGCCTCCGTTTTCGAGCACGAGCGTGCAGTTCGCGACTTTGTCGAGGAAGTAGCGGTCATGGCTGACGGCGAGGAACGTGCCGGGGTAGGCCATGAGGGCTTCTTCGATGGTCTCTTTCGCGGGGATGTCGAGGTGGTTCGTCGGCTCGTCGAGGACGAGGAAGTTCGCGCCCGTCAGCATGAGCTTGAGGAATGCGACGCGCGACTGCTCGCCGCCCGAGAGGTCGCCGATGCGCCGCAGGACGTCGTCGCCGTGGAACAGGAACGCGCCGAGATATTTGCGCGCCTGCTCTTCGTCGATGCCGAACGTGTACGTGATTTCGTCGAGCACGGTGCTCTCGGGGTGCAGCGTCTCATGCTGCTGCGAGAAATAGCCGATCTTGACGCGGCTGCCGATTTTCACGCGGCCTGTCGGCGATTCGAGCTCGCCGATCAGCACGCGCAGCAGCGTCGTCTTGCCCGCGCCATTCGGCCCGACGAGCGCGACGCCGTCGCCATTGCGAATCAAAAGATTCACATGGTCGAAAATCGCATGGTCGCCATAGTGCCACGAAACGTCCTCGAGCTCGGCCACGCGCTCGGCGCACTCGGGCGGCTTGTGGAACGCGAAGTAGTTGAACGTCGCGTCCTCTGGCGGCAGCACGATGCGCTCGAGGCGATCGAGCTGGCTCTGGCGGCCGCGCGCCTGCTTGCTCTTGATGCCGGCCTTGTAGCGGCGGATGTATTCCTCGGTCTTCTTGATGTGCTCCTGCTGCTTTTCATAGGCCGACTGGAGCGCGGCGCGGCGGTCGTTCTTGACGCGCATATAATAGGTGTAATTTCCCTCGTAGTTCGTGACCTGTCCGCCGTCGAGCTCGAGGATGCGCGTCGCGACGCGGTCGAGGAAGAAGCGGTCATGGCTGATGATCAGCACGCCGCCGTGGTAGCTCTGAAGGAATTTTTCGAGCCATTCGATGCGCTCGATGTCGAGGTGGTTCGTCGGCTCGTCGAGGAACAGGAAGTCCGGCTCGCGCATGAGCGCCTTTGCGAGGCAGATGCGCGTCTTCTGGCCGCCCGAAAAATGCTGGACGTCTTTCTGGAAATCGTCCTCCGTGAAGCCGAGTCCGTAGGCGATGCGGCGCAGGCGGCTCTCGTAATCGTAGCCGCCGAGAATCTCGAAGCGGTTCATGACGCGGCTGTAGTCGTCAAGCAGCGCCGCGCCCTGCTCGCCCTCCGTGCCCTCGGTCTTCATGCGCTGTTCGAGCTCGGCCTTCTTCGCGCCGAGCGCGCGGATGTCGTCGAAGGCGTGCTGGAACTCTTCGTAGAGCGTGCCGCCCGCGAAGTCGGCCGTCTGCTCGACATAGCCGATCGTGTCGTTGCTGTCCCACTGGATGCTGCCTGCGTCGTATTCTTCCTGCCCCATGAGGATTTTCATGAGCGTCGACTTGCCCGCGCCATTCGCGCCGACAAAGCCGACCTTGTCCCCGCGCGCAACCTCGAACGAGACGTCCTTGAACAGCTGCTCGATGCCAAAGGATTTGGCAAGGTTTGTGACTTTCAGTGTACCCAAAAATTATCTCCGTCCTTTTTTTCCGGTCGCTCCATAGTCCCTGCCGATGTTCACAACAGCCTGATTGCTGCTGCCGCCGTCCATGATGACGCAGGGGAACGGCATGCCGTAGAAGACATCCGTGTTGCGCGTCGATGTCGTGATGCTCGTATTTTCCTTCGCGTCCGTGCGGCCCGTCTCGACGCCTGAAATCTTGAAGCCCTTGCGCTTCAGGATGTCGGCGACTTCGGCGCCCGCGCCGTTGATGCCGCTCGAATTGATGACCATGACGGTGATTTCCGACGGCTTCATCGGCTCCGTCTCATCTTTCTTCTCGTCGTCGCTGTCAGCTTCGTCGGCCTTCTTCTGCTCGGCACCCTTCTCGACCTTGAGGCCCTTCGGCAGGTCTTTCTCGTAGGCCGATGCCGCGTCCTCGGCGGCTGCCTTCATCTCCGGCGTGAACTCGATGCCGATTTCCTCGGCGAGCATCTGGCGGCACGCGACGATGTCGGGAATCCAGTAGCTGATGTCTTCGTAGTAGGCAGGCGAACCCGGCACCATGTCGGCCGAGAGCCCTGCGTCGTGGATGTCCTTGAGCCGCTGCGCGAAGTCGATCATCTCCGTGAGGCTCATGTCCGTCTTGACGGCGCCCGCGACCTCCTTGATGAGATCCGGCAGGCGCGGCAGGATGTCTGGCGAAATGACTTTCGCAAGCACGGCCTTCATGAACTTCTGCTGCCGCCCGATGCGGCCGATGTCGCCCTCGCCGTCGCGGTAGCGCACGTACTGGATGGCCTTCTTGCCGTCCATGTGCTGCTCGCCCGGATAGAGGTCGATGACGAGGCCGCCGTTGTCATCCCACGGGTCTTCGTAGTGCATGCGCTTCTCGACCTTGATGTCAACGCCGCCGAGCGCGTCGATGATGCGCGAGAACGCCTTCGTGTTGATGATGATGTAGTGATCCATCGGGACGCCGAGCAGATTTTCGACGGATTTCATGCTGAGCTCGTGCCCGCCGAACGCGTAGGCGTGGTTCGCCTTGTCATAGCCGTGCCCCTCGATGGCGAGGCGCGTGTCGCGCGGCACGGAGAGGAGCGCCCCCTTTCCCGAGTCCGTGTCGATCGTCGCGACCATCAGCGTGTCGCTGCGGCCGACGTCGTCCTCGCGCTGGTCGACGCCGAGAATCATGACATGCACGACGTTCTCCGCCGTCATCTGCCCCGCTTCCGGCGTCGTGCCGCGCATGGCCCCCCGGAGCCCGAGATTGTTCCATGCATAGACGAGCCCTGCGGCAATCACGATGAGCGCGATGACCCACTTGACTCTTCTCCAACTGCGCTTCTGCCGGCGCGTGCTTCTCATCGGCCGTCCTCCGTTCTTCCGATTTCTTTCTAAAAAATATCCGCTCTTGGAGCCTAACTGATTTAGTATACCATGAATGACGCGCCTGCGCTACCGAAAAGGCACGCTTCTTTTGTGCCGCCTTTGGGAAATTTATGCATTTTTCACGCAGGAAAGGAAGGAATTTCCTCCCCGTTTGGCGAATCTAAGCGATGAAAGACTGAAACAACGGCAGGGCGCATATCACTGCCGCATCGAGGAGGAAACATCCATGGAGAACGAGCCAAAGAAACTCAGGCTTCTCGTCTCGGACGATTCGAAGCTCTTACGGAAGAAACTGCGCGCAGAACTCGAGCAGCTCGGCTGCGAAGTCATCGAGGCGGAGAACGGCAAAGAGGCCATCATGAAAGACCTCAAGGACAAGCCCGACGGCATCATCCTCGACATCGTCATGCCGGAGGTTGGCGGCATCGAGGCCTTGCAGGTCATCAAGGAAGTGAGCCCGGACATCCCGGTCGTCATGCTTTCCTCTGCCGGCACGCCGCAGAAAATCATGAAGACGCTCAAGATGGGCGCCATCGACTTCATCCAGAAGCCTTATACCACGGAACAGATCACGAAAGCAGTGGAGAACATCCGCAGGAAGGCCGGCAAGAAATGAGTACGATCGAATACGCGCAACGCCTGCTGAATGCCGGCGAGCTTGAGGAAGCGGAGCTCGAGGGCATCCTGCAGGGTCGCGTGACCGAGCAAGCCCTTCGATCGCGCGGCAAGAAAGTCGACGTCGACACGCATCCCGCACGGACGGCCATGCTGATGGCTGCCAAGACCCTCCCCAACCTCGGGGCGGAGACGCGGTATTATGCCGACTTCGTCGAACTCTTCGTCGCATCCCTTGATCGCTTCCTGCACATCTCCTGCGTCCTGAGCCCTGTGCCCGTCTCGCAGGAAGAGCTCGCCGAACGCCATCATGTCTGGGGCGTCGCACAGCACATCACGGGCGACGTCAGCATGGTCGACGGCATCCTCGCCAAAGAGCCCGTCTTCCTCGCGCTCGCGAGCAAGTATGCCGGCTTCGACCTCACCGAGATGAACGAGGACGCCGTCGACGCGCTCGAAGAATTCATCAACGTCGTCAACGGCCTCTACATCGTCGAGCTCGCGAACCACAAGATGGAGCCCGACCTCGAATACCCGCGCGCAGCGGAGAACGTCATCCCGCATGGCAGCCAGCAGCTTGCCCTGCGCGTCTACACCGAGGTTGGGAGCTTCCTCCTCGTGCTCTCGACGGACGCGTTCCTCTGATCCTGCCCATGTGCAAATGATGTCACAAAAAAATATTAAAAAAACGCTTGACAGCGTGCCCCGCAGCCTTTATAATAGTTTCTGTTGTGAGCGCACAGTTCGCAAGAAAACATCATAGCATCTCATCTGAGAGCATTTGGAGAGTTGTCCGAGTGGTTGAAGGAGCACGCCTGGAAAGCGTGTATACGGGGAAACCTGTATCGAGAGTTCGAATCTCTCACTCTCCGCCATTTTGAAGCACCAGCGTGGCCGTCAAGGTCACGCTTTTCTTGTATCTGGAGAAAACCATGGCACGAAAAATCCTTTTTTCCATCATGCTTTCTTCTTTCCTCACGCCCTTTTCCTCGAGCGCGCTGACGCTCTCGCTCCCGAGCATCGGCGCAGAATTCGCTGCCGGCCCTGACATCCTCGCCTGGATTCTCTCGGCCTACCTCGTCACGAGCGCCCTCTGCCTGCTGCCGATGGGAAAGGCTGCCGACATCTACGGCAAGCGCCGCATCTATCTCGTCGGCCTCGCGGGCTTCACGGCAACGAACATCATCGGCGCGCTCGCAGGCGGCGTCGGCGCCCTCATCATCATGCGCGCGCTGCAGGGCTTCTTCGCCTCCATGCTCTTCGCGACCGGCATGGCCATCCTCACACTCGTCGTGCCGAAAGAACATCGCGGCTTCGCTCTTGGCGCGAATGTCTCCGTCGTCTACCTCGGCCTCGCGACAGGGCCGTTTCTCGGCGGCTTCCTCAACTACTATCTCGGCTGGCGCAGCATCTTCGTACTCATCACGGCGCTGACCGCCCTCGCCTGGGGCCTCGCGCAGCACTGCCTCACACAGGAGTGGACCCTCGGCGGCGGCCGTCCGATGCTGCCGCTGCGTCTCCTCCGCACGAATCGCGAATTCCGCCTCTCGAATCTCACGGCTATGATCAATTACAGCGCGACGTTCGCCGTGAGCTTCCTGCTCTCGCTCTACCTGCAGGACATGCTCGGCCTCTCATCGCGCGAAGCGGGACTGCTCCTGCTCTTGCAGCCCGCCGTCATGGCCGCGCTCTCGCCCGTCTGCGGCCACCTCTCTGACAAATTCCCCGCACGCGTCCTCGTCTCGCTCGGCATGGGCCTCATCGCCTGCGCCCTGCTCGGCCTCGCGGCCATTGTAAATTTCGTAAATTTCATAGATTTCCTGGATTTCGCAGCTTTCCTGGCCTCCACGAGCCTCGTCATGCGCGCGGCCGCCGTGCTCCTGCCGCTCATCGCCGTCCTCGGCGCGGGCATTGCCCTCTTCAACGCGCCGAACAACAACGCCATCATGAGCAGCGTAGGCCCTGACGACTACAGCCTCGCGACCGCGACGCTTTCCGCCGTCCGCCTGCTCGGGCAGTTCGCCTCGACGCTCATCGTCTCCGCCCTGCTCGCCATCCCCTGGAGAGCCGCCCCCGCCGAGAGCCTCCGCCTCGGCATCGCCATCGCCTTCGTCACCTTCGCCGTCCTCTCGGCCCTCGGCATCGGGCCATCACTTGCGCGGAAGGACGCATGAAGCCTCCCCCTCTGGGTATAGAAAGAGCGAGCGGCTGCATCCCGTGGTGGTGGGATGCAGCCGCTCGCTGCTTTTCTGTGTGAGGTCAGAGGTTATGAGGTTGTATTTCCTGACGGCCATTTGGCCGCTGCCAGCATGGATCAGCCTTCGATTGCAATCGTATGGCCGGCATCTTCCGCCTGGACGGCTTTCGGCATATGGATGGAGAGAATGCCATCCTTGTAGTCAGCCGTGGCTTTCGAATCGTCGATGCCGTCGATGTAGAACGAGCGGCTCATGCTGCTCTGGCTGCGCTCGCGGCGGACGTAGTTGCCCTTCTCGTCCTTTTCGTCCTTCGACGTCTCGTTCTTCGCGGCAATCGTCAGGTAGTTGTCCTTGTAGGTCAGCATGATGTTGCCCTTCTGGAAGCCCGGCAGCTCGGCCGTGAGGTCGTAGCTGTCGCCATTGTCCTTGACATCGACCTTGAACTCCGGCGTATGGAATCCCGACATGAACGGCTCATCGAAAACATTCATCATACGGTCGAAGACATTGTCCATCGTATCGACATCATTGCGCATAGCAAACGGAACCAAACCAAACATGATCAAAATCCCCTTTCAACATCTCGCCGCATCCGCATCTGCAGGGCGGCGGCTCAAGCTGTTTTCCCGAGGACTCCGGGGCTCTTTCTGCTTGCCCCTCATCCTCTTGACAACTATATAGTAGCGCTATTTCGTCAAAAAGTCAATAGGTCAAATATTTTTTTGACCTATTATTTTTTCTGCGAGAATCGTTCGGCGAGATGGGAAAGACGGGAACGTGCCGAGCTGCTGGTGGCGTCCTCCTGCCCCAGCCGGATCTCCACGAGCACTTCCATCGCCTGCGCTGCGACGGCGCGCTCCGCCCGCCAGGGGACATCGGCAGGATGTGCCGTCAGAACGTCGCGATAGCGGCGGACGCCTGCAAGGGCAGCGAGGGTATCGGCCTCACCCGCAAGATACGACTGGAGCAGGCGGCCGAGATGCATCCTCTCCCTGCGAATTTCCGCCCCCCCGTCGGAGACAATCGTGCGGCCGCGTCCTGCGCTGAGGAACAGGCTCGTCTCCGACGCGATGGGGAATCCCGCACGGCCGAGCACCTTGCCGAGCGACGGCGGCCCGAGCAGGACGGCAAAGCCCTGCGGTACGAGAGCCGACAGCGCACGCTCCACCGCCTGCTGCAGGAAATCCTCTCCTGCCTGCACCAATCCGCGCGCGTCAAAAAGCAGCAGATCAAATGCTTCCTGCGGCAGCGGGAGCCGCGAGAGATCCGTACGAATGGGAAGCACGCCATCGGGGATGTCTGTGACCGCCGCCGCGTCTGCCAGCGGTGCCGCCGCCGTGACGGAGAGTGATGCGAACGGCGGCGCGCCGGGAATCGGGCGCGGCACGGCCTCCGAAAGGATGGATGCGGCAAGTCGCAGGCTGGAGCTCCCAAGCGACGCGCCGACAAACAGCAGCCGCACGGCACGCGGAACAGCGAGGACATCCTTCAGCAGCATCACGGCCGCCGCAAAATCGCCGACCGATGACAGCCCTGCCGCTGCCGCCTGCATCCGCTCGACGATGCGCGGCACGAGCGGCGCTTCCTGCCCCGTTTTCTGGCCGAAACCTTCATGCTGCTCCTGCAGCAGGCTGCGGCACGACGCATTGCTGGCATTGTCCATAGCATCGAGCAGCAGCACGCGCCGTCCGTCGTCAAGCGAGAGCGCAAAAAAGCGCCCGTCAAACAAAATCGCTGCCATCGAAATCCCCTTCCCCGAGCAGCAGATACCGCAGCCGCCGCACGATCTTCACGAAATCAAAATTCGCACGCCCATAAGCGAGCGCCGCCCGCCCGCCGCGCTCAATGAGCGCTGGGTCAGCACAGGCCTTTGCGAGACAGGCCGCGAGTGCCTGCACATCGCCGATCGCATGATGCATCCCACAGCGACCACCTGCAATCGCATCATCATAGGCATCGAAATCCGACACAATCATATAACAGCCGGAAAAAAGCGCCTCAGCGACAACATTCGGCGTACCGCCCTCGAGCTGGGAGGGCAGTGCAAAGATCTTCGCCTGACGATATTCCGCAAGAAGCGCTGCTTTTTCCTGAATAGGCCCGAGAAATTCAATGCGCTCCGCAAGTTCCGGATGATGCTCGAAAAATGCTGTACGAAACGCCTCGAACCTTGCGTCAATCGTTCCAATAAGGCGCAACCGCCATGAAGGGAACTGCGCTGCTACAAGCGCAAATGCCTGCAAGAGATCTTCTGTCCGCTTTTGCTCTGTTCCGAGCCTGCCGACCGTCAAGATAATATCTTCCTTTGCAGAAAATACCGGCGCACGCCAGACCCCCTTGAGATCATAAAAACCATTCGGCAGATATTGGATACAGCACGGCCATTTTGTGCTAAGCCACGACTGCATCCGATGGCAGCTAGCGCCGACAACATCGCACTGGCTCAGAAACCACAAAAACTCTGGCGTCTGTGGAATACGATCCTCAAAATAACTGTTCGCATCCGTTTCGAGATAAATGCGCCCGTCCGGACGGATCTCACGATACCGCGCAACGATTGGAAAATAAAACGGAAAGACGCCATGCAGTACGAGCACGTCCATGTCATTGACATGTGCCTCAAGATAAGCGAGCTGATGCTCCATATCCGGGCTTTCAAGCAGATCGAGTTCGAGCCCTGGCACGTCAGCAAGTGATGGATACTCCCCCACCTTGCCGCCAACCATAACGGCCTGCCAGCCCCAGAGCTTATGAAAGAGATATGGAACAAGCCCGCAATTCTTCGTGAGCTGCTGGTTATTCCAGCCCTGGTACGGCGCAAACGCATAGATGCCGCAACGCTCTGCTTTCTCTGGCAAAGGAATTCCTCCCTGTCTCATTATTTCACTCTGCAGACGGCTTTGCAAACTGGCGCACCCACTGCTCGAGCAAGAAGCTCAAAAGGCTCGCCTGCTCCGGCGCTTTCTCGCAAAAGCACTTCTCCGCCTCCGCCAGCACATCCGTCCCGTTCAGCCCCTCCGACACACGCATCCAGAGCCAGAACAAATACACGTTCGAAAACCATTGGCGCACGCGGTGACAGAGATCAGAATCACCACGGAGTTCCGGCATCGTCGCAAGCTCTCGCTCCATGCACGCGAGTGCGTGCATCGTCGATTCCATCGCCCGGCGGCTCTTCGCGAGCGACTTGTCGTGCAGAATGGAAGTTGGTGACTGGCGATAGCAATAGTCGGCTGCAGGAATCAGCACATATGTACCCGCCTGATAGAGCACCTCGAAAGAAAACAGCACGTCTTCCGACAGGATCGGCTCGAAATGCAGACCCGTGCGCACGAAGAGATCGCGCGCATACAGCTTGGCACACGCCATGTTCGGCAGGTGGCCGCCAATCATTGCTTCGATGCGTCCCTTCTTCTCCGGCGTCAGCATCGCATCCTGCTCGACCACCTTCCAGTGTGGCTCGATCCGCCAGCCGCCATCATCCTGCGGGAAATACTTCTCATCCCCCATGCAAACGACCTCGGCCCGATACCGCTCTGCCGCCGTGACGAACTCTGCGAGAAACGTCGGCTTCACCCAGTCATCGCTGTCGATGAACGTGAGATATGTCCCGATACTCTCTCGGATACCGCGATTCCGCGCCCGCCCGAGCCCGCCATTCTCCACGACATGAATCACCCGTACTCGCGCATCCTTCGCGGCAAGCTCATCCGCGAGTTCGCCGCTGCCATCGGTCGAGCAATCGTCGATCAGTAACAATTCAAAATCGCCAAATGTCTGCGCATAAATGCTCTCGACGCAATCCTTCAGATACTTTTCGACATTATAGACCGGCACGACAACCGATACCATCGGCGCACGCCACTGTCTGTCTGTCTGTCTGTCTGTCTGTCTGTCTGTCTGTCTGTCTGTCTGTCTGTCTGTCTGTCTGTCGAGAAGTCTCTTCGATTCGTCATTGGCTGTCAAGTCCTTTTCATCCCTTCAAAAATTCATATACCGCTTTCTTTGATGATTTCGTGATTATGCAATGCCTGTTCCAAAATACGGGACAAGACTGCGCGATATTCCTTTCCGAATGATTTCGCTTTTCGAATGGCCCACGGGGACAAACGCAACGTAACTTCCTGATCTTCATCATTCGAGCGTTCTCGTTCTGAAACACGATATGCACTTCTGAGATTTTCTTCCGTGAGCTCTGGCGCATCTTCATCAAATGTTGTCGACATTTTCCCTGCGGCTTCCAGCATTTCCATCTGTTCTTTTGTTGCGCCTTTTTTAACGTCAATTTCTTTCGATACCAGCATAATACCGACTCTCCTCCCTTTTTGTCGCCCGTCGTGCTGAAATGAGCCGGATTGCCTCACCGCGTTCCGTATAGACAACCGTCAGCACCGCAATCGTTCCTCCGATATTCCCGATGGTGATAAACCGATCCTCATCATTGCTATGAATTTCGTCATACATCTCCAAGCGTTGTTCATCGCCAAACACCAAAGCCGCCGTAGAAAAGTCAATTCCATGTTTCGCGATATTTTTCTGCTCCTTTTCATCGTCCCACTCAAATCGCATGATTTCGCCCCTCCTTTTCCAATTATATCATTATGCATCTCGGCAAAGCAACGGATATGCAAAACAGCCCTCATTCCTGTGAGATTTTACTCAGACAGATGAGGGCTGTCATATCTGCAATTTTTACTTCCGGCTCTTCGCGACGTCCGCGAACGCTTTGCCGGCCGCCTCGATTGTGCGGTCGATGTCTTCGTCGGTGTGGGCACCGCTCATGAAGAGAGTCTCGAACTGGCTCGGGGCGAGGTAGATGCCCTGCTCGAGCATGGACTTGAACCAGACTTTGAATGCTTCCTGGTCGGAGGCGCAGGAGTCATCGAAGTTCCAGACTTCGTGCTCGTTGAAGAAGATGCCGAACATGCTGCCAGCCTGGTGCGCCTGGATCGTGACGCCGGCTTTTTTCGCCTGTTCTTGCCAGCCCAAGAGGAGCTTCTTTGTCTTGAGCGTGAGGACGCGGCTGTAATCTGGCTGGCCGGGCTCGGGCTCTTTCGTGATGATCTTGAGCGTCTCGATGCCGGCTGTCATGGCGAGCGGGTTGCCGGAGAGCGTGCCTGCCTGATAGACGGGGCCTGCCGGCGAGACGCGTTCCATGATCTCGCGGCGGCCGCCATAGGCTGCGACGGGCAGGCCGCCGCCGATGATCTTGCCGAGCGTCGTGAGGTCTGGCGTGATGCCGTAGGCCGCCTGTGCGCCGCCGAGCGAGGCGCGGAAGCCGCACATGACTTCGTCGAAAATGAGCAGCGTGCCGTGCGCCTCCGTGAGCTCGCGCATCGCACGCAGGTAGCCCTGCCGCGGCGGGACGCAGCCCATGTTGCCCGCGACTGGCTCGACGATGACGGCGGCGATTTCATCGCCGTGCTCGTCCATGACTTTCTTGAGTGCATCGATGTCGTTGTACGGCACGGTCAGCGTGTCCTGCGCCGTGCCCTTCGTGACGCCCGGCGAGCTCGGCACGCCGAACGTCGCCATGCCGCTGCCCGCGTTGACGAGCAGGCTGTCGCTGTGGCCGTGGTAGCAGCCGATGAATTTCAAAATCTTGTCGCGTCCCGTGTAGCCGCGCGCAAGGCGCAGAGCGCTCATCGTGGCCTCCGTGCCGGAGTTGACCATGCGGATCATCTCGACGGACGGATAGACGGACTGCACGAGCTTTGCAAGCTCGCTTTCGAGCAGCGTCGGCGCGCCATAGCTCGTGCCGCGCGTGACGGCTTCCTGCAGGGCTTTGACGACGTTCGGATGGGCATGACCGACGACCATCGGGCCCCAGGAGCCGACGTAGTCGATGTATTCGTTGCCGTCGATGTCAAAGATGCGGTCGCCCTTCGCACGGGCGATGAACGGCGGGTTGCAGTCGACGTTCGCATAGGAGCGGACCGGGCTGTTGACGCCGCCAGGCATGAGGTTTTTTGCCTCGTTGAAAGCGGCAAGGGATTTCGAAAGATCAAGCATGGGTTCTTCCTCCAAAATCAATTCTCTTCGCGCAGCCACTTGGCGGCGTCAATGGCGTGGTAGGTGATGATGATGTCGGCACCGGCGCGCTTCATGCTCGTGAGCGTCTCGAGGACGATGCGCTTTTCGTCAATCCAGCCGTTGGCCGCGGCCGCCTTGACCATCGCGTATTCTCCGCTGACGTTGTACGTGGCGACGGGGAGGTTGATATGGTCGCGCACCTGGCGGACGATGTCGAGGTAGGCGAGCGCCGGTTTCACCATGATGATGTCGGCGCCTTCCATAATGTCGAGGTCGGTTTCTTTCAGCGCTTCGCGGGCATTCGCCGGATCCATCTGGTACTGGCGGCGGTCGCCGAACTGCGGCGCGCTGTCGGCAGCATCGCGGAACGGGCCGTAGTAGCCCGAGGCGTATTTGACGGCGTAGCTCATGATTGAGACATTGAGGAAGCCGTGCGCGTCAAGGTCTTCGCGGATGGCGGCAACGCGGCCGTCCATCATGTCGGACGGCGCGACGATGTCAGCACCGGCCTCAGCCTGCGAGGTCGCGACTTTCTGCAGGAGCTTCAGCGTCTTGTCGTTATCGACGTAATGGCCTTCGAGATGACCGCAATGGCCGTGCGTCGTGTACTGGCAGAGGCAGACATCGCCGACAATCATGAGGTTCGGGACTTCCTTCTTGATGGCCGCGATGGCGCGCTGCACGGGGCTCTTCATATCCCAGGCCGAGCTGCCATCGGCGTCCTTGTACTCAGGCAGACCGAAGACTTCAACGGCCGGGATGCCGAGCTCGTCGAGTTCTTTCGCAAGCTCGACGGCATTGTCAACGGAAAGATGGTAGCAGTTCGGCATGCTCGGAATCTCTTCTTTGACGTTCGTGCCGGGCACGACGAAGATCGGATAAACGAAGTCTTTCGCAGAAAGCGTGGTCTCGCGGACCATGGCGCGCATGTTCGGGCTGATGCGCATGCGGCGGGGGCGGAGGGTTTGCGTGTACATGAATGATGCATCTCCTATGAGTGGTAAAAGATAGTATGGGGTCGCGCAGATATGCAAATGCAAGGCTCCCTCTCAGAGGGAGCTGCTGAGCGAAGCGAAGCTGAGGGAGTCTCACAAAATCGGCTTTTGGGATTTATGATTGATTCTTATGCGGGCTTCGTCATTGCTTTTTTCGATGCCCGCATAAATAACAATCGTGCATTTCATGCATCGCGCTTGTGAGACTCCTTCCGTCAGCCATTCGGCTGACAGCTCCCTCTGAGAGGGAGCCTGAAAATCTTCTTACAACTTTTCTTGTATCGCCGCAACGAGGCCGTCAATCGTGTACGTCTCGGCGACGACATCCGGCTCGATGCCATTCTTCTTGGCTGTTTCTGCGGTCACGGGGCCGATGCAGGCGGTTTTGGCGTGCTGGAGCGGGGCGGCGGTGCCGAGGATCTTGACGAGGTTCGTGACGGTCGAGGAGCTTGTGAATGTGACGATGTCATAGTCGCCTGCTTCGAGCGCTTTTGCAAGAGCCTCGCCATCGGCTTCAGCTGCGACGGTCTGATAGACGGGCGCGACGTCGACGGTATAGCCCTGCTCGCGAAGCTTCTCCGGGAGGATTTCACGGGCTTTTTCGGCGCGTGGAATCAAAATGTTTGCATGCGGCGGGAGCTTGCCTTTGAGGGCATCGAGAATGCCTTCGGCACGGTAGACGGTCGGGACGACGTCGGCGCGGATGCCGTAGTGCTGGAGCTTTTCGGCCGTGGCCGAGCCGATGGCGGCAACCTGCGCGTAGCCGAGAGCACGCGCGTCTTTGCCTGCGTTTTCGAGACGGTCAAAGAAACGCTCGACGCCGTTGGCACTCGTGAAAATCAGCCACTGGTAGTCACAAAGCTTTCCGATGGCCGCGTCGATGGCCTTGTAATCATCGGATGGATCCGCGAGTGCGATGGCGGGCACTTCGCGGACGTCGGCGCCGATGTTCTCGAGCGCTGTCGTGAGCTTTGAAGCCTGCGCGCGGGCGCGCGTGACGAGGACGCGCTTGCCGAAGAGCGGGCGCTGCGCGAGGTTGTCAAACCAAGCGAGCTCCTCGCGGAGCTTCACGACTTCGCCGACGATGAAGATGGCAGGCGGCTTCAGGCCGTTTTTGACGACATCCTCGGCCGCCGTACCGACCGTCGTCGTGAGAACGCGCTGCTCGGGCTTCGTGCCCCAGCGGATGACGGCGGCAGGGGTATCGGCGGGACGGCCGTATTTCACGAGCATTTCCGTGATGTGCGGCAGGTTTGCGATGCCCATGAGGAAGACGATGGTGTCCGTGGCCGTCGCGAGTTTTTCCCAGTTCACGTCGCCTTCCGTCGTCGGGTCTTTGTGGCCTGTAACGACGGCGAACGAACGCGCGATGGCGCGGTGCGTGACGGGGATGCCGGCGTAGGCTGGGACGGAGATCGCCGACGTCACGCCCGGCACAATCTCAAACGGCACGCCAGCCTCGCGCAGGACGATGCCCTCTTCGCCGCCGCGCCCGAAGACGAACGGATCGCCGCCCTTGAGGCGCACGACGGTCTTGCCTTCCTTCGCGCGCTCGGCAAGCAGCTGGCTGATGCGGTCCTGCTTCATCGTGTGGTGTGCCGACATCTTGCCGACGTAGACGCGCTCGGCGTCCGCAGGCGCCCACGCGAGGATGCGCGGGTCGGCGAGGTGGTCATAGACGACGACGTCAGCTTTCTTCAGGCACTCGATGGCCTTGTACGTGACGAGGCCATAGTCGCCCGGGCCTGCGCCGACGAGGTAGACGGTTGCGGAGGGTGTTGTCATATAAGGATGCTCCCTTTGCTTACATGTTACAATTCTATCTTAAAATTTACGAGTGTATCTCTTATACCAGGCCCCCTCTAGAGGGGGCTGTCAGCGAAGCTGACTGGGGGAGTAGTTGGGTACTGGAGTCAAACAAGCATGCCGAACGTTGCTAAAGGACTTTAGCGACGGCTGCTTTCTTGTCAGTTTCAGCATCCTACTACTCCTTCCACCGCTTCGCGGTCCCCCTCCCTCTAGAGGGAGGCTGCTGTATAAGATACGCTCACTTTCGATCGAGCAGCAGTCCGATTTCATGCATGATGTCGATGCCGCCCATGTCGAGGAGCTTGTCGGCGAGCTGGGTGCCGAGAGGCTCGGCATCCTTGACCTGACCGCTGACGTGGTCGCGGTAGAGGCGCTGGCCGTCGAGTGAGGCGATGACGGCTTCGACGTGGAGGCCGTCATTTTCTGGCGTCGCGTAGACGCCGACGGGCACCTGGCAGCCGCCCTCGACTCTTGCGAGGAACGCGCGCTCGGCGCGGGCGCAGGCAACGGTTGCTTCATCATTGAGAAACGCGACGAGTTCGCGCGTTTCCGCGTCGTCCTCCCTTGCCTCGATGGCAAGCGCTCCCTGGCCGACAGCCGGGAGGATCATGTTTTTCGGCAGGACTTCCGTGATGCGGCCGCCAAAGCCGAGGCGCTTGAGCCCCGCGACGGCGAGTACGGCAGCGTCGTATTCGCCTGCATCGAGCTTTTTGAGCCGCGTGTTGACGTTGCCGCGCAGGTCGCGGATTTCGAGGTCAGGCCGCGCATGGAGCAGCTGGGCCTTGCGGCGCAGGCTCGACGTGCCGACGACGGCGCCTTTTGGCAGCTCGACGAGGGATTTCACTTTGTTGCTGACAAAGGCATCGCCGGGATCGTAGCGCTCCGTGATGGCCGTGATGACGAGGCCGTCCGGCACCTCCGTCGGCATGTCTTTGAGGCTGTGGACGGCGATGTCGATGCCGCCCGCGAGCATGTCCTGCTCAAGCTCTTTCGTGAAGAGCCCCTTGCCGCCGATCTTCGCGAGCGGCGCGTCGAGGATTTTGTCGCCCTTCGTCGTCATGAGCTTCTTTTCGACGTGGAGCTCTGGATATTTCTTTTGCAGGCAATCCATGACATAATCGGCCTGCCAGAGCGCGAGCTTACTGCTCCGCGTCCCGATAATGATGGTGTCTTTCTTCACGAGTCCCTGTCTCTCCTATCGTATCGAGTTTGAAGACGGCGCGCATGGCGTCGATGTAGAACCGCTCGTCAGGCGTGCCCGCCGAGGCGTTGAGCTTCATCATCGGCGTGCGCAGAATCTTTCGCACGATCATCTTCGTCATGTGGTCGATGTGGCGCCACTGCTGCTCGTCGAGCTCCGCGAGCTTGCGATGCCAGCGGCGCATCTCGCGCTGGCGGATGCGCTCGCAGCGCTTCGAGAGCAGCGCCATGAGCGGCTGGAGGCCGAGGTATCGGAAGCGGTCTTCGATGGACTTGACCTCTTCTTCGACGATGATTTCGGCGGCCTTTGCCTCTTCGCGGCGCTCGGCCTTGTGCTCGTCGACAACGGCTTCGAGCGCGTCGATGTTGTAGAGCGTGATGCCCTTGATGTCGCCGACATCGGGATCGACGTCGCGCGGCACGGCGATGTCGATGAAGAATGCAGGCTGGCCGCGCCGCTTCGTCATGTACTGCTGCACGTCCCACGGCTTTACGACGTAGTGCGGCGCGCCCGTCGATGTCACGACGACGTCGGCGTCGGGGCAGTTCTTGAGCGCCCCATCAAACTCTACGGCCTCGCCGCCGAACTTCTCCGCGAGCTTTTCCGCGCGCTCGCGGTGGCGGTTCGCAACGTAGAGATGCGTCACGCCATGCGCGACGAGGTGCTCGGCCGTGAGCTCGGCCATCTTGCCCGCGCCGAAGATCAGCGCATGGGCATGTTCGAGACCGTCGAGCTTTTCCGCCGCGAGCTCGACAGCGGCGTAGCTGACGGACACGGAATTGAACTGGATGCGCGTCTCCGTGCGCACGCGCTTGCCCGTCGCGATGGCGCGGTGCATGAGCGTGTTCAGCACCGTCGAGGTCGCGCCCGCCTCGCGCGCGACGGCGTAGGCCTCTTTCACCTGCGAAAGAATCTGCCCCTCGCCGAGCACGAGCGAATCGAGGCTCGAGACGACGCGGAACAGATGGCGGATGCACTCTTCGTCGAGATATGTATAAAGGTAGTCATCGATGTCGTCGTCATTTCCCGCAAGGTCGAAAAGGAACTGCTTCGCCTCCGCAAGGCCGTCCTCGGCGTCTTCGCTGACCGCATAGATTTCGCTGCGGTTGCATGTCGAGAGCACGACGACCTCGTCGAGGCCCGCATAGTCATCGAGATTCGCGAGGCCCTGCCGGATTGCGGCTTTCGGGATGGAAAACTGCTCACGCACCTCGACAGGTGCCGTCTTATGATTGAGTCCCAGACAGATGAGCTGCATGTCTTACTTTCTGCTACATAAAATATACTCAAATGTGTATATCTTAGATGTTTTGGAAGAGCCTCGCGGTTTCTTCTTGCTATTTCATCGTGTGCGCTCTCGCCGCGATTGCTCGCAGGCTACTGGCGTTTGGTGTCACACTCCATAGCCGTAAATTCCCGACTAAGCGCAGGTAGAAGCCCGCCCTTTCTTTTAGCCATCGGTACACATACAAGTGCCTGTGTTCTTAGGGAAGCACTGATTAAATCCGCCAGCCCATCTTGACGCATCTTTTCTGTCCTCTCGTCGTCGACAAATCCTCGACGTAGCTCTGCTACGCCTGCGGTTTGTCTCCTAGATAGGAACAGAAAATCTGCGCCAATCTGGACTAC
>JALEZZ010000027.1 GCA_022773585.1 Selenomonas sp.
AACAACAAGATCAAGACGTTGCGCAGGCAGGCCTATGGATATCCTGACGATGAATACTTCTTCTTGAAGCTCATCGACATGAGTCGCCATTGACTCGCTGTGCATCATTCATCCCACAGAAAAAATGATTGAGCCAAAAAACTTCCGCGGGTGCGGTAGGAAAGCCGTTCTTTCCTTCATTGCACCTGCGGAAGTTTTCTCGTTTTTAAAGAAAGGGTTGCAGATTTTCCTTCTTTTCTGTATAGTAGGTAACTGTTATAGTGTATATTGCATCGTGTCGGATTTCGAAGGAGTGTTGCGGATGGAGGAAGAAGAATGCCAAGAGGAGCATCTGGCCCTTGCAGCGCTCCTGCGCGTGAACGGCATCGGCAGCGCGGCAGCGGGGAAGCTCCGCGAGGCCTTCGGCTCGGCGCGCGCAGCGCTTCATGCGCCAGCGGAAGCCTTCACGCAGCACGGCCTGCCGCCAAAACTTGCGCGCGATGTGCAGAAGGCGCAAAAGGGCGCGGAAGCGTACGAAGCGCAGCTAGAGGAAACCTGCGAGCGCGGCGGCATCCGCATGACGGCGCTTGGTGACGCGGATTATCCGCCATACCTTGCGGAGACCTTCAGCCCGCCGGCGCTGCTCTACTATCGTGGCACGCTCATTCCCGATGCGCAGTGCCTCGCGATGGTCGGCTCGCGGCGCTTCAGCCGCTATGGCGAAGGCGTTGCGAAGTCGTTTGCCGAAACGCTGGCGCGCGCCGGTTTCACGGTCGTGAGCGGCGCGGCGCGCGGCATCGACAGCGCCTCGCACAAAGGAGCGCTCGCGGCTGGCCGCACGGTTGCCGTGCTCGGCTGCGGCGTTGACGTCGCCTATCCGCCAGAGAATCGCCGCCTGCTCGCAGAAATTGCGGAATCCGGCGCGGTCGTTTCCGAGTATGCGCCCGGTACGCCGCCGTTGCCCGCGTTCTTTCCCGCGCGCAACCGCATCATCAGCGGACTTTCGCGCGGCGTCATCGTCGTCGAGGCGGCGGAGAAGAGCGGGTCGCTGATCACGGCAGGCATGGCCGTGCAGGAAGGGCGCGACGTCTTTGCCGTGCCCGGCAGCATCTATTCGCCGACGAGCATGGGATGCCACCGGCTGATTCAGCAGGGGGCGAAGCTCGTGACGAGTGCGGCGGACGTGCTCGAGGAATACGGCGTCGATCCGCCGAAGAAGCCGAAGAAGAAAGCACCGGCCATGAGCAAAGAAGAGCGCGCGATCTACCAGATTCTTTCCTATGAGCATCCGCTCACAATGGATGAAATCATCGTAAGCCTCGATGGCGGCGGCGATGCCGCAAGCCTTTCTTTCGTGCTCCTGCAGATGGAGCTCAAGGGACTTGTCGAGGAAAATGATACGCACGGATACATGCGCGCGAAAAGGGAGTGACAACTTGCCAGCAACAGCAGAAAAGATAGAAGAAACCGAAAAAGAACCCATCACCGTGAAAAAGACGGCAAAAAAGCCGGCGAAGAAGACGACGAAGAAACGGGCGGCTGCGAAGAAGACGCTCGTCGTTGTCGAGTCGCCAGCCAAGGCCAAGACCATCGAGAAGTATCTCGGCCGCAAGTACATGGTGCGCGCTTCGATGGGCCATCTGCGCGACCTGCCGAAGAGCCAGTTCGGCATTGACGTCGACAATGACTTTGCGCCGAAGTACATCAATATCCGGGGCAAAGGAGACCTCATCAAGGCGCTCAAGAAAGACGCGAAGAACGCTTCGAAAGTCTACCTCGCAAGCGACCCTGACCGCGAAGGCGAGGCCATCGCATGGCATCTCGCCTACATCCTCGGCATCGACCCGACGACAGACTGCCGCATCGTCTTCAATGAAATCACGAAGCCGGCCATCCAGGCAGCCGTCAAGGAGCCGCGCCCCATCAACATGGACCGCGTCGACGCGCAGCAGGCGCGCCGCATGCTCGACCGCATCGTCGGCTACAAGCTGAGCCCGCTCCTCTGGCGCAAAATCCGCAAGGGGCTCTCGGCCGGCCGTGTGCAGTCGGTCACGGTCAAGCTCATCTGTGACCGCGAAAAGGAAATCCAGGCCTTCAACTCCGAGGAATACTGGACGGTCGGCATGAAGCTCCGCAAAGGCCGCTCAGCGATGTTCGCCGCTGACCTTGCCGCTGTCGATGGCAAGAAGCTCGCGATTCATGAGGAGGACGGCAAGAACTTCGTCCTGCACGATGAAAAAGCGGTCAAGGCCATCGCAAGCGAGCTCGAAAAAGCGAAGCTTTCGGTCTCTGCCGTCAAGAAGAGCCAGAGGAGGCGCCGTCCGTCCGCGCCATTCACGACGAGCTCGATGCAGCAGGATGCCGCGCGCAAGCTCGGCTACACGTCGCGCAAGACGATGATGCTCGCGCAGCAGCTCTATGAAGGCGTCGAGCTCGGCAAGAGCGGCCGCCAGGGCCTCATCACCTACATGCGTACGGATTCGACGCGCATCTCGGAGCTCGCGCAGGGTGAGGCGAAAGAATACCTCGTGGAAACGCTCGGCGCGGACTACGTGCCCGAGAAGCCGAACATCTATGCGGCGGGCAAGAAGGCGCAGGACGCGCATGAAGCCATCCGCCCGACGTCCATCCGCAACACGCCGGATGCCGTCGAGCCATACCTGACGAAGGAACAGGCGAAGCTCTACCGCCTCGTCTGGCAGCGCTTCGCCGCGAGCCAGATGACACCGGCCATCTACGACACGATGAGCGTCACGATTGCCGCAGGCGACCGCTGCCAGCTCAAATCGAGCGGTTCCCGCTTGAAATTCGCAGGTTTCACAGCCGTCTATGCGGGCGCAGATCAGGCGAAGAAAGAAAAAGACGTCCTGCTCCCCGACCTCGAAGAAGGCGACGAGCTGAATACCGCGAGCGTCGAGCCGCAGCAGCACTTTACGGAGCCGCCGCCGCGCTACAACGACGCCTCGCTCGTCAAGACGCTCGAAGAAAAGGAAATCGGCCGTCCGAGCACGTACGCGCCGATCATCGAGACCATCCAGGCGCGCGGCTACGTCCAGCGCGTGGACAAGCATTTCCAGCCGACAGAGCTCGGCTTCCTCGTGCTCGACATGCTCGAGGAATACTTCAAGAAAATCGTCGATGTGAAGTTCACAGCGAACCTCGAGAACGAGCTCGACGAAATCGCAGACGGCAAAGTCGAGAAGAACGACCTGCTGCGCGAGTTTTACAATCCATTCGAGCAGACGCTCGAAAAGGCGGACGAGGCCATCGGCCATGTGGAGCTTCCCGTCGAGGTTTCGGATGTGCGCTGCGAGAAATGCGGCCGCCTCATGGTCGTCAAGCAGGGCCGCTTCGGCAAGTTCCTCGCGTGCCCGGGCTTTCCTGAGTGCCGCAACACGAAGCCGCTGCTCAAGGATACGGGCGTCAAGTGCCCGAAGTGCGGCGGTGCCATCGTCGAGCGCAAGACGCGCCGCGGCCGCACGTTCTACGGCTGCAAGAACTACCCGGACTGCGACTACACGACATGGGACACGCCGCTTCAGGACAAGTGCCCGGAGTGCGGCTCCTTTATGCTCAAGCATCATTACAAGAACGGCCGCACGCTGACGTACTGCAGCAACGACGATTGCAAGACGCGCGAGGGCAGTCCCATCAACGAGGAGCTCGCGAAGCTGCGCGAACGCCTCGCTAAGAAGAGCGCGAAGGACGCGGCGGCAAAGGCGGAAAAAGAAGCGAAGGCGAAGGAAAAAGCCGAAGGGAAGACGAAATGAAGGACATCATCATCATCGGCGCGGGGCTTGCGGGCTCCGAGGCCGCCTGGCAGGCCGCAAAGCGCGGCGCACGCGTGACGCTTTACGAGATGCGCCCGCAGAAGATGACGCCCGCACACAAGACGGCCGGCTTTGCCGAACTCGTCTGCAGCAATTCGCTGCGCGGGGCCAGCCTCGAAAACGCCGTCGGCGTGCTCAAAGAGGAAATGCGCCGCATGGGCTCCATCATCATGGAGGCCGCCGACGCGACGCGCGTGCCGGCGGGCGGTGCGCTTGCCGTTGACCGCTACGGTTTCAGCGACTACATCACGGAACATGTTACGAACCATCCGAATGTGACCGTCGTACATGAAGAGCTCATGGAGATTCCTCTGAAGGACGATGTCGTGACGATTGTCGCGAGCGGCCCGCTGACGGAGGGCGCGCTCGCCGAGGACATCGCACGGCGCACGGGCGGCGACAGTCTCTATTTCTACGATGCGGCTGCGCCGATCGTGAGCCTCGAGTCCATCGACATGACGAAGGCTTACCGCGCTTCGCGCTATGGCAAGGGCGAAGCGGCCTACATCAACTGCCCGATGACGGAAGCGGAGTACCGTGCTTTCTGGCAAGAGCTCACGACGGCCGAAAAGACGCCGACGCATGATTTCGAGAAAGAGAAATTCTTCGAGGGCTGCATGCCTGTCGAAGTCATGGCGAGCCGTGGCGAGGACACGCTGCTGTTCGGCCCGCTGAAGCCCGTCGGCCTCGAAGACCCGAAGACGGGCGCGCGGCCGTTCGCCGTCGTGCAGCTCCGGCAGGACAATGCCGATGCGACGCTCTACAATATCGTCGGTTTCCAGACGCACCTCAAGTGGCCGGAGCAGCGCCGCGTCTTCTCGATGATTCCGGGTCTCGAGCACGCGGAGTTCCTGCGTTATGGCGTCATGCACCGCAACACGTTCCTCAATGCGCCGAAGCACATGCGTCCGACGTATCAGTTCGCGGGCGAGGAGCGCCTGTTCTTCGCAGGCCAGATGACAGGCGTCGAGGGCTATGTCGAGTCGGCTTCGTCAGGCCTTGTGGCTGGCATCAATGCCGTGCGCGTCGCAGAGGGCGAGGAACCGTATATTTTCCCCGAAGAGACCTGTCATGGAGCGCTCGCGCACTACATCACGACGAGCGAGGCAAAGCACTTCCAGCCGATGAACGTGAACTTCGGCCTGCTGCCCAGGCTCGGCGAGCGCATCCGCGACAAGAAGCAGAAAAAACAGCGTCTCGCGGAGCGGGCGCTTTCCAGTCTTGAAACGTTCCGAAAGGAGTTTGATCTTTGATGGAGACACAGTTTCATGCCACCACCATCTGCGCCGTGCGCAAGAATGGCAAGACGGCCATCGCCGGCGACGGGCAGGTGACGTTCGGCGAGCACACAATCATGAAGGCGAACGCGCGCAAGGTGCGCACGCTCTATCATGGAAAGATTCTCGCAGGCTTCGCGGGCTCCGTTGCCGACGCGTTCACGCTGTTCGAGAAATTCGAGAGCAAGCTCGAATCGTATAACGGCAACCTCCAGCGAGCCGCTGTCGAGCTCGCAAAGGACTGGCGCACAGATCGCGTGCTCCGAAAGCTCGAGGCGCTGCTGCTCGTCGCCGACAAGGAGCAGCTGCTGATGCTTTCGGGCAACGGCGAGGTCATCGAGCCGGATGGCGACGTCGCAGCCATCGGATCAGGCGGCTTCTACGCGCTGGCCGCTGGCCGCGCGATGGTCGCGCATACGGATATGGAGGCAAAGGACATCGCGAAGGAAGCGCTTTCCATCGCGGCGGACATCTGCGTCTACACGAATCACAACATCAAGGTGGAGGAACTGGAGTAATGGAAGCGAATGAAATCACCCCCGTGACGGAAATCGGGGCGAATGAGCAGACGCCGCGCCAGATCGTGGAAGAGCTCGACAAATACATCATCGGCCAGGACGACGCGAAGCGCTCCGTCGCAATTGCTCTGCGCAATCGCTGGCGCAGCCGGCAGCTCACGGGCGCCATGCGCGACGAGGTCATCCCGAAAAACATCCTCATGATCGGCTCGACGGGCGTCGGCAAGACTGAGATTGCCCGCCGCCTCGCAAAACTCGTCAAGGCGCCGTTCATCAAGGTCGAAGCCACGAAGTTCACCGAGGTCGGCTATGTCGGCCGCGACGTCGAGTCCATCGTGCGCGACCTCGCCGAGACGGCCGTGCGCATGGTGCGCCAGGAGCGCATGGACTCCGTGCAGGAAAAGGCGAAGAAGCTCGCCGAGGAGCGCATCCTCGACGTCTTCGTGCCGCAGCCGAAGAAATCCCAGAACCCGCTCGGCCGCCTGTTCGGCAACGCCGAAGACGATGACGAAAAAGAAGAAAAAGACGAGAAGCCGAAGTATCAGGCTGGCCGCGAATGGGTGCGCAAGCGTCTGAAAAACGGCGAGCTCGAAAAAGAGCTCATCGAGATCGACGTCGAGGAATCGAGCCGTCCGATGGTTGGCATGTTCGCAGGCTCGTCGCTCGAAGGCATGGGCGACAATATCCAGGACATGATCGGCAACCTCATGCCGAAGAACCGCAAGAAGCGCAAGGTCACGGTCGAGCAGGCGCGCAAGATCTTCACGCAGGAAGAAGCGGGCAAGCTCATCGATATGGATGAAGTCGCCGAAACGGCCATCAAGGTCGCCGAGCGCAGCGGCATCGTCTTCCTCGACGAGATTGACAAGGTCGCCGTCAAGGGCAATTCGAATGGCGCCGACGTCTCGCGCGAAGGCGTGCAGCGCGACATCCTGCCGATTGTCGAGGGCTCGCAGGTCTCGACAAAGTACGGCCCCGTGAAGACCGACCATGTGCTCTTCATCGCGGCCGGCGCATTCCACATTGCAAAGCCGTCCGACCTCATTCCGGAGCTCCAGGGTCGCTTCCCCATCCGCGTCGAGCTCAAGAGCCTGCGCAAAGAGGACTTCGAGCGTATCCTGACGGAACCGCAGAACGCTCTCATCAAGCAGTACCAGGCCATGCTCGCGACGGAAGGCGTCGAGCTCGAGTTCAAGCAGGATGCCATCAGCCGCATCGCGCAGCTCGCTTGCGACGTCAACGAGCAGGCGGAAGACATCGGCGCCCGCCGCCTCCACACGCTGCTTGAGAAGCTCCTCGAAGACGTCTCGTTCGACGCTCCGGAGCTTCAGGACAAGCACGTTGTCATCGACGAGGCCTACGTCGACGACCGCCTCCACGACATCGTCCAGAACCACGACCTCTCCCAGTTCATCCTCTAAAATCATCATGTGATGACACGATAGCCTAACATAGGTGCAAGCCCCCTTCTAGAGGGGGGACGGGCCACGTGAGTGGCGGGGGGAGTCCCCTGCATGGCAATACGTTCAGACAAAAAGTGACTTCCGCGGGTGCGACTGCGAAAGTCACTTTTTGTCTAGAACTTTGGAAAAATTGTCACAACATCTAGGAATTTTTCGAAATGTGTGCTAAAATATCAACAATGATACTCGGGGCTCAGACCGCCTCGAAAAGGGTCCCGTCCACCAGCATCGGCACATCCATCAGGAAAGGGAGTCTGCATCATGGCCACACTGCTCGAAAAGACACGAAAAATCAATCGCTTGCTCCAACGCTCCGTCAGCGTTGAATACGACGGCATCGCGCGCGTGCTCAGCAACGTGCTTGACGCGAACGTCTACATCACCGACACGACCGGAAAAATCTATGGCTACGCGTTCATCGATGACTTCGAATGCGACCTCATGGTCGACAAGGTCATCAACCAGGGCGAGTTCCCACACAACTATGTCAACTGGCTCAAGCGCATCGACGAGACGACGCCGAACCTGCGTTCCAAGACCGGCAAGTGCGCGTATGACGAGGATGTCGACTGCCTCTTCAACGGCAAGAACACGACGATTGTTCCGATTTACAGCAACGGCGACCGCAAGGGCACACTGATTGTCGCGAAGTACGACGAAGAGTTCGGCGACGACGACCTCGTGCTCGTCGAATACGGCGCGACCGTCGTCGGCATGGAGATTCTGCGCGACGAGAACCTCAAGATCCAGGCCATCGAGCGCAAGAAGACGGCCGTGCAGATTGCCATCAACACGCTTTCGTATTCCGAGCAGGTCGCTGCGAAGGGCATCCTCAAGAAGCTCGAGGAGAATGACAAGGAAGGCAAGCTCGAAGGCAATCTCATTGCTTCGACCGTCGCGAAGGAGATGCAGATCACGCGCTCCGTCATCGTCAACGCGCTCCGCAAGTTCGAGTCGGCCGGCGTCATCGAATCGAAGTCGCTCGGCATGAAGGGCACGTACATCAAGGTCAAGAATGAATACCTCATCGACGAAGTCAAGAAGATTGACGCGAAACCTCTTCCGAAGGAAGACAAGAAGACGCGCCGCACGCATTTCTGAACATTCCGCCCTCTGGCAGGCAGCTGCCGGAGGGCATTCGTTTTTCCAGAATCAGGTTGGGACTTTTTTCGTAAAAAAAGTAAAATCGACGTGGGGGACTTCTAAAAGGACGAAAAAAGTGATAGAATTTGAAGGAGTTATGGCATGCACGTAGAAAAAGAAAAATATCAGTACTATCGAACAGCACTACGGAAGGGATGTGAAGACCCATGCTGGAACAGATCATGAACTCCTCGAATTTCAACTTCCTCGGCCGGGGCCTTGCAGCAGCCAACCTCCGGCAGGAGGTCATCTCCAATAATATCGCGAATGTGAACACGCCGAATTTCAAGAAGAGCGACGTCATTTTCGAAGACCTGCTCGCCAAGGAAATCAGTGCGGGCGATGAAAACGAGCTGCCGCTCGTGCGCACGCATGACCGCCATCTGCCCATCGGACACCCCGGCGGAGCGCAGGCGCAGATTCAGGAAGACGAAACGACGACGATGCGCGTGGACAACAACAACGTCGACATCGACGTCGAAATGGCGACGCTCGCGAAGAACCAGCTCTACTACAATGCGATGGCGACGAATCTGGGCGGCTACATCACGAAGCTGCGCAACGTCATCACGAGCGGTCAGTCGTAAAGCGGCTGAAAGCACCGGACGGGGATGCCGGATGCAGAAGGAACAGCGGAAAATCGGAATGGATAGGAAATGAGGGCAAAGATATGAGCATGTTTCTGGGAATCGATGCAGCAGCCTCCGGCCTGACGGCCGAGCGCCTGCGCATGGACGTCATATCGAACAACATCGCGAATGCGAATACGACGCGGACGGCGCAGGGCGGTGCCTATCATCGCCGGTTCGTCGTTTTCGAGCCGCGCGAGGCATCTGGCGGCGCGTTTTCAAGTTTCCTGCAGAAAGCGGCGAACAAGCTGCAGGCGGGCGATGGCGTGCGCGCTGTCGGCATCGAGTCCGACCCGACGCAGGGCCCGCTCGTCTATGACCCGGGACACCCCGACGCGAATGCGCAGGGCTATGTCGAGCGCCCGAATGTCAACATCGTCGCCGAAATGGTGGACATGATCACGGCCTCGCGTGCCTATGAGGCGAATACGACGACGGTCAATGCCGCCAAGGCCATGGTGACGAAAGCCCTCGACATGGGCAAGTGATGGTAGCAGATAGAAAGGCGAGGTGAATGACGATGCAGATGGAAGCCCTCCAGATGACACCGGTGCGCCCGGTGCACATGAGTGCCGAAAGCCATCTCGGCGAGACACTGCCGAAAGATGAGGTCAAAGGATTTTCGGACTACCTGACGGATGCGCTCAAGGAGACGAACCAGCTCCAGATCGATAGCGACAAGTGGAATGCCGCGCTCGCAGCTGGCAAGGTCGACGATGTCTCGCAGGTCGTCATCGCCTCGCAGAAGGCTGATATTGCCCTGCAGCTCACGCTCCAAATCCGGAACCGGGCAGTCTCTGCCTATCAGGAGATCATGCGCATGCAGGTGTGACGTGACTTTCCGAGAAAAGGACGGCCACAGGCCACGAAATGCGCGAAGGGATTGAGAACATGGCGGAAGACAAAGCAGAAAACGCAGAGGAAAAAGCGCCGCAGCCGAAGTGGAAAGAACGCTATCTGCAGCTTTGGAACAAATACAGCAAGAAACAGAAATACATTTTCTTTGGAATCGTGCTCGCCATCCTCATCGCCATCGTGGGCGTCGGCGCATGGTACGGCAGCAAGCCGGACATGGTGCCGCTGTTCACGAACATGGAGGCGAAGGATGCTGGCGAGGTCGCAGCCAAGCTCAAGGAAGACAAGGTCAATTACGAAGTCCAGGAGAACAAGCAGGGCACGACGATTCTCGTGCCGTCCGACAAGGTGCATGAGACGCGCCTGAGCCTCGCGACGGAAGGACTGCCGCGCGGCCAGAAGGGCTTCGAAATCTTTGACGACAGCAAGCTCGGCGTCACGGAATTCCAGAACAAGGTCAACTACCTGCAGGCGCTGCAGGGCGAGCTCACGCGCACGATCGAGCAGATTGATGCCGTGCAGAAGGCCCGCGTCCACATCGTGCTGCCGGAAGACAGCCTCTACAAGAAGAACGAGAAGCCGGCCACGGCGTCCATCATGCTGATGCTGAAGCCGAACCAGGAGCTTCAGAAAAAAGAAATCAAGGGCATCGTGAACCTCGCGGCGCACAGCATCCAGGGCCTGCAGCCGGAGAACATCACGATTGTCGATGAGACGGGCAAGATCCTCAACGATCCGGACGAACTCGACGAGAAGAGCGTCGGCGCCAAGACGATGACGCAGCTCGAGATGACGAAGAAAGTCCAGGACAACATCCAGAAGAACATCCAGTCGCTCCTCGACCAGGCGCTCGGCGAAGGCCGCGCTGTCGCGCGCGTCAGCGTCGAACTCGATTTCGACGACACGACAACGGACACGCAGACGTTCACTCCGGTCGTCGACGACTCGGGCATCATCCGCAGCCAGCAGGACAGCAACGAGACGTATAACGGCACCGCGACGAATCCGGGCGGCCCGGCCGGCGTCCAGTCGAATGTCCCGGGCTATGTCGCCCAGAACGGCACGTCGAATGCCAACTACGAGAAAAAGGAATCGACGAAGAACTACGAGATCAACGAGGAAAAGAAGAAGGTCATCGCTTCGCCGGGCTCGATCCGCCGTCTCAACGTCGCCGTGCTCGTCAATGACGACGTCAATGCGACGCAGCAGGACAGCATCATGCGCTCGGTGAGCTCGGCTGCCGGCATCAACCAGGATCGCGGCGACACGATTTCCGTCGAGCCGCTGCCGTTCAGCACGGAGGCGCGTGACCGCCTCGCCGCAGAGCAGCAGGCCGAAAAAGACCGCGCTGACCGAATCTTCTACGCGGAGGTCGCCGGCGTGATCCTCCTGCTCGCCCTCATTATCGGCGCCATTCTCTGGCGTCGCCACAAGAAGAAGAAAGAGGCAGAAGCAGCCGCGGAGGCAGCTCGTCTCGAAGCCGAAGAACAGCAGCGCATCGCCGAGGAACAGGCGCGCGCCGAAGCCATCGCGAATGGCACGCTCACGGAGGATGGCGAACCAGTGGAAGAGGAAGAACTCTCGGAAGAGGAGCAGAAGCGCCTCTCCGAAAAACAGCAGATTATGGAACTCATCGACCAGAAGCCGGCCGAAGTGGCAATGCTCATCAAGACTTGGCTTTCGGAGGACGAATAAATGGCAGCAGATATGTATGGCGTGGAGGAAGAAGAACTCACAAACCAGCAGAAGGCCGCCGTGCTCTTCATCGCGCTGGGGCCGGAGTATTCCGCCAAGCTCTTCAAACACATGGATGACGACGAGATCGAGCGCGTGACGCTCGAGATTGCGAACCAGAAACAGGTCAGCGCCGACCAGAAAGCGGCCGTCATCAGCGAATTCTACCAGATGGCCATGGCCAAGGATTACATCTCGACCGGCGGCCTCGAGTACGCGCAGAACGTCCTCGAGAAAGCCCTCGGTGCCGAGAAGGCCATGGACATCATCAACCGCCTCACGACGAGCCTGCAGGTGCGTCCGTTCGACTTCCTCAGGAAGACCGATCCGTCGCAGCTCATGAACTTCATCCAGAACGAGCATCCGCAGACCATCGCGCTCATCATGGCCTACCTCGAGCCAGACCAGGCTGCGACCGTCCTCGGCTCGCTGCCGCCGGACCAGCAGGCCGATGTCGCGAAGCGCATCGCCGTCATGGATCGCACCTCGCCAGACGTCATCCGCGAGGTCGAGCGCGTGCTCGAGCGCAAGCTCTCGACGCTCGTCACGCAGGACTTCACGACGGCCGGCGGCGTCAAGAGCGTCGTCGAGATGCTCAACCGCGTCGACCGCACGACCGAGAAATCCATCCTCGAAAATCTCGAAGTGGACAATCCGGAACTTGCCGAGGAGATCAAGCGCCTCATGTTCGTGTTCGAGGACATCGTCCTGCTCGACGACCGCTCCCTGCAGCTCGTGCTGCGCGGCGTCGATACGAAAGACCTCTCTCTCGCACTCAAGGCCACGCCGAAGGAAGTTGCCGACAAAGTCTACAAGAACATGTCTTCGCGTGCTGCCGATATGCTCCGCGAGGAAATCGAGTTCATGGGCCCGGTCAAGATTCGCGACGTCGAAGAAGCACAGCAGAAGATCGTCAACATCATCCGTACGATGGAAGACAAGGGCGAGATCGTCATTTCGCGCGGCGGCAAGGGGGACGAGATGATTGTCTAAGGTCATCAAGGCGGCCCAATGGGAAGCCAAACCGATGGTCATCAAGGCTCCGGAGCCTCCGAAGATCGAGCCCTCCGAGGAAGAGAAAGAAGAACAGAAGAAAGCGGAGGAGCAGAAGCCGAAATTCGACGTTGAAGCTTATAAGCGCCGCCTCGTTGCCGTTGCGGCTAAGGAAAAGCGCGCGGCAGTGCTCCTGAAGAAAGCCAAGCTGGAGAGCGAGAAAATCATCCAGCAGGCCAAGAATGAGCGCGACCGCCTGATGGCGGAAGCCCGCCAGGAATGCGTTGAACTCCGCGAGGATGCCGCGCGCCTCGGCCATGAAGAAGGCCTGCGCCGCGGCGAGGAAGAAGGCCGCGACGAGGCGAAAAAGGCGATGAAGGATGCTGTCCAGAACGCCAACAAGCAGGCAGAAAAGACGCTGAAAGACGCGAAGGATGCGACGAGCGACTACCTATCGAAAGCTGAGGACGACGTCACGTCCATCGCGCTCGCCATCGTCGAGAAAATCCTGCCACAGCACTTCATCGACGTGCCGCAGGTCATCCTGCCGCTTGTGCAGAAGTCTCTCGAAAAGGTCAAGGACCAGAAGGAAATCAACATCCATGTAGCTCCCGATGTCTATGACCTCGTGCTCCTCGCGCGCGATGAATTCCGCAGCCGCCTGACGGGCACGGGCGCCGAGCTCACCGTCACATCGGATGAGAGCCTCGTGCCAGGCGACTGTGTCATCGAGACGCCGAACGGCGGCGTCGATGCGCGCCTCCAGACCCAGATCGAGCTCATCCGCCAAGCCATCGAGGAAGTGAAAGCCTGATGCAGGTCGATATCAAAAAATTCACGGATGCCGTCAAAAGCTCCGTGTCCATCAAACTCACAGGCAAGGTCACGCAGGTCGTCGGCCTCGTCATCGAGTCGCAGGGCCCGACGGTCAGCGTCGGCGAGCTCTGCTACGTGAGTTCGCATTTCCCCAATGTCCCGCCCGTGCCGGCCGAAGTGGTCGGTTTCCGGGAGGGATTTGTCATGCTCATGCCCGTCGGCGAAATGCAGGGCATCGGGCCGGGCTGCGAGGTCGTCTCGGCGCAGAAGACGCTGAAAGTCAAAGTCGGGCCGGAACTCCTCGGCCGCGTGCTCGACGGCCTCGGCAATCCGATGGACGAAAAGGGGCCGATCCTCACGAAGAAGGAATACCCCCTGCAGGCACCGCCGCCCGCGCCGCTCAAGCGCCCGCGCATCCACGAGCATCTCTACGTCGGCGTGCGCGCCATTGACGGCCTCATCACGATGGGCGACGGCCAGCGCATCGGCATCATGGCGGGCTCGGGCGTCGGCAAATCGACGCTTTTATCCATGATCGCCCGCAACACGGAAGCCGACATCAGCGTCATCGCGCTCGTCGGCGAGCGTGGCCGCGAGGTGCGCGACTTCATCGAGCGCGACCTCGGCGAAGAAGGGCTCAAGCGCTCCGTCGTCGTCGTCGCGACGTCCGACCAGCCCGCGCTCGTGCGCATCAAGGGTGCCATGACGGCCACGGCCATCGCGGAGTATTTCCGCGACCAGGGCCACAAGGTCATCCTCATGATGGATTCCGTCACGCGCTTCGCGATGGCACAGCGCGAAGTCGGCCTGACCGTCGGCGAGCCACCGGCGACGCGCGGCTACACGCCGTCCGTCTTCGCCATGCTGCCGCGCCTCCTCGAGCGCGCGGGCACGAGCGACAAGGGCTCCATCACGGGCATCTATACCGTGCTCGTCGATGGCGACGACATGAACGAGCCGATTGCCGATGCCGTGCGCTCGATTCTCGACGGCCATATCGTGCTCTCGCGCAGCATTGCCGCACAGAACCATTTTCCGGCCATCGACATCATGACGAGCGTCAGCCGTGTCATGAACGAGGTCGTCTCGAAAGAGCACCTGACAGCGGCGCAGCGCATGCGCCAGCTCATGGCCGTCTACCGCGACGCCGAAGACCTCATCCACATCGGTGCCTATGTCAAGGGCTCGAGCGCGAAGATCGACGAATCCATTGCGAAGATTGACGCCATCAACGACTTCCTCTGCCAGGGCATCTTCGAGGTCGATGGCTATGAGGAAACCGAGCAGAAGCTCGAAGCCATCACGGGACAGCCGCCGGCGGCTCCGGCACCACCGCCGCCGCAGGAGAATGCGAAAGCCGCCGCAGGGTGATGAAAGGCCGCCGCAAGGTGATGGAAAGCTGCCGCAAGGTGATGAAAAATGAAGAAATTCAAGTTCCAGCTCGAAACGCTCCTGCGCGTCACGCGCAGCAAGAAGGAAGATGCCGAAGTCGCGTTCGCGAACGCCTCGCGCGAGCTTGAGGACAAGCGCGCCCACATGCAGATGCTTTTGACAGAGATGCAGCAGGGACAGCGCGAGTTCGAGGCCATCACGCAGGAGGGCAAGCGCGTGACGGTGGGGAGGCTCATGGATTTCAACAGCTTCTTCCAGTGGAAGCGCGAGCAGATCGAGATGCAGCAGCAGCTCATCCTGCAGGCGAAAGCCGAGCGGCAGAAACGGCTCAAGGAGCTCATGGAAGTCATGAGCTACCTCAAGAGCATCGAGCAGCTCAAGGAAAAGCGGCTGCAGGAATACAAAGACGCGGCCCTTCACGAAGAGCAGAAGATGCTCGACGAGATCGGCCTGCAGCTCTATATGAGGAATGGGAAGGTAAGGGATGCAGTATGATTGATATGGGAGACATCACGCGCGTCCAGCAGCGCATCGCGCAGCTGCAGAAGTCCTTCATGGGACTCCAGCAGGTGCCGGGCGCTGTCGGATTTGACGCACAGCTGCAGCAGGCCATCGCGGCGCAGAAAGCGGCCGAAGCCGCCAAGGGACAGGCGAGCGGTGCAAATGCTGCACAGGCACCCGCGAAGACGAATGCAGCGCAGTCTGCGACGCAGGCGACGCTCCCCGTGAACGTTGGCACGGGCCTCAAAGCTGTTTCCGACCTGCCGGCCGCTGATGGCGACCTTGCGACGATGGTGAAGGATGCTGCGCGCGACCAGAACGTCGATGCGCGCCTCGTCAATGCCATCGCGCAGGCAGAGTCGGGCGGCGATCAGTCGGCCGTCTCGCCGGTCGGCGCCATCGGCGTCATGCAGCTCATGCCGGACACGGCAGCGGGCCTCGGCGTCAATCCCTATGACAAGAAGCAGAACATCGAGGGCGGCGCGAAATACCTGCGCGAGATGCTTGACACGTTCGGCGGCGACGTGAAGAAGGCCGTCGCCGCCTACAACGCGGGCCCTGCTGCCGTCAAAGCCTATGGCGGCGTGCCGCCGTATCCTGAGACGCAGGCCTATGTCGACCGCGTGCTCGACCTGTACCGCTGAGACCGCTGACATCTGACGGAGGTGAACGAAAACATGGCCAAGGCCAAAGAGGAAGAAGAGTACGATGACGACGAATACGAAGATGATGATGAATACGATGACGAAGAACCGCCAAAGAAACACCGGCTTCTGAAGATCCTGCTGATCCTCCTGCTGCTCATCGTTCTGGTCATCGGCGGCTTCGCGCTCGGCATCTATCTGCGCATCTTTGATGCGCAGGAAGCCAACGAGAAGCTCGGCCTCTACAACCTGCCTGTCATCGGCCAGTATTTCGTCAAGCCTGCGCCGACGGAAGAAGATATGCAGAACACGCCGGCCGAGGACGTCAAGCCCGATCCGGAGGCTGACAAGAAGGATCAGAAGGATTCGAAGAAAGTCCAGCTTTCGAAGAAGGAAATCGAGAAGCAGATGAAGGATCGCCAGGCGGCCGAGCGAAAGCGCGTCTCGAAGCTCGCACGTCTCTACAACGAGATGAAGCCGGCCGATGCCGCTGCCGCGATGGATCAGCTCGACGATGACACCTGCATCGCCATCCTCCAGCGCATGGAGGAAGGCCAGGCAGCCAAGATCCTTGCCGAGTTCGATGCGTCGAAGACCGCGCGCCTCACGAAGATCATGTACGAGGGCAAGCAGAAGACGCTGACGAGCCCGAGCGATCTCCAGAAGATGATCGAGCAGGGACAGGACGCTGGAGCGGCTGACAGCCAGAACGGCACGCAGACAGCGCAAACCCAATGAAATTTTCATTTAAGAAAATCCGAAAATCGTCGATATACCATATAGAAAGGAGGTGACAGCATGAACAATGTACAGATCATGAGCACGAGTCCGCAGGCAGGCACGGCGAAAGCCGGCGTGAAGAGCTCGTCCGTCTCGAAGACGGCGAAGTCTTCCGGATTTGACGATGTCCTGCAGAAGAGCCAGGCACAGGCGCAGAATCCGAAGGCGGCTGCGCAGGACGCGAAAAACGCCGTACAGGACGCAAAGGACGCGGCTGGGAGTGCCGCCGATGAAACAGAGGCATCGGCCGCAGCAGCTGCTGCCGAAAAGAATCCTGCAGCGAAGACGAAGGCAAAGGGCAAGGATGCCAAGCAGGGCACGAAAAATGATGCGGATGCGAAGGAAGCCGTCAGCGATGATGGTAACGACATTCTCGCGGAAGCTGCCCAGGCTGCCGTCGATGCGAAACTCGTGCTTGCCCAGGCTGTCGCAGAAAATGACAATGGTGTGCAGGCGCAGGAGCTGACAGCAACGGATGTTGCAGCCGAAGCGGCAGGAACCGTCGAGGATCTTGCACAGGCGTTGCTCGATGCTTCGTCATCGCGGCAGCAGAATGCCCAGGCGGCGCTCCAGTCCATCCTGCCGCAGGATGCATCAAAGGGGCAGGCACAGAAAACCATGCTCGCGATGCTCTCCGGGCAGAATCTTTCACAGGAAGCTGCATCATCTGCAGCGGAGCAGGGAGGGCAGGTTCTGCAGGCCTCCGCGCAGCCGCAGGCAGTGCAGTCGCAGAACAACAGTGCAATCCAGCAGCTGCTTGCGCAGATGACTCCTTCGACGCAGGCAGACACGCAGACCGTGCAGCAGCCCTTCGCCGATTTGCAGAACATATCCACGCTCAATGCGAATGTCCAACAGATGCCGCAGGTGCAGGCACAGGCAGCGGCATCATTGCCGTTCCAGTCTGCCGCAGAGACGTCTCAGACAGAAGCGCCGACGGTAAAGGCGAGCGATTTCGCGAACCTCCTCGGCACAAATGTCACGAGCACGTCCGCTGATGACCTCGCGCTTACCCAGCAGGTAGTGGCAGCACCGCAGAACAGCGGCAGCAGCCTTGGCGATTTCCTGAAGGGGAGCAGCCAGCAGTCCGGCCAGGCGATGGCCGAGATGGTGCAGACGGCGGATGGCACAGAGACCGTCACGCAGCTGCCGGAAGAAGCGGCCTTTGACAAGGTTCCGACAACGCAGGAAGCCGTGCCGACGCAGACAGGCATCACGAGCTTTGCGCAGACGCTCCAGAACATCGACGGCACGCAGGCATCGCAGACCGCACAGGCCGCGCAGCAGCCGCAGACGGACTACGACGTCCCGCAGCAGATTGTCGACCAGGCGCGCCTCATCCAGCGTGGGCAGGATACCGAGATGGTCATCCACCTGAAGCCGGAACACCTCGGCGACCTGACGCTCCGCGTCTCCGTCGGCGTCGATGGTGCCGTCAATGCCTCGTTCCACTCGAACAACGCAGAAGTCCGCACGATCATCGAGAACACGCTCGTCCAGCTCAAGCAGGACCTCAACGACCAGGGCATCAAAGTCGACAATGTCGGCGTCTACGCCGGCCTCGCCGATGGCGGCCTGCCGCAGGACAGCGGCCAGCAGAGCTGGCAGCAAGGCAGCTCGCAGGGCCAGCATCACTCGACGCAGGAAAGCGCCGAAGCCTTTGAGGACGGGCAGGAACTCGCAGCGGCACTCGCCGCGCAGAAAGAAGGAAACGCAGCCACGGACGGCGTTGACTATCGGGTCTGAGAGATCCGAGGGAGGTAACCAATATGTCGAATTCACTCAATACCATCACTGTGAACGGCGTGACCTACACGGCAGACGATTATGCGAAGCAGCAGGCGTCGTCATCATCCGTTGCAGGCGGCTCGCTCGGCAAAGACGCATTCCTGCAGCTGCTTGTCACGCAGATGCAGTACCAGGATCCGCTCGATCCGCAGGACAACAGCGAATACCTCGCACAGCTCGCGCAGTTCTCCGCGCTTGAGCAGATGACGAACGTCTCCGAAGCACTTGAGAAGACGAATTCGCTCGTCAGCAACATGGACACGAGCGTCCTCGTCGGCCAGCTGAGCTCCATGATCGGACAGAATCTGCAGTGGACGACGGAGACGACGAAGACGAATGCCGATGGCACGGCCGTCACCGACGATAGCGGCAAGGCCGTCACGGTGAAGACGACGCACGAAGGCACGGTCACGGGCGTCAGCATCTCGGACGGCTCGCCGACGATCATCGCGAAGGGCTCGGATGGCTCGACGTACCAGGTCGCCATCAGCGATGTCACGCGCGTCGGCAGCGGCACGACGAGCAGCAGCACGTCATCTTCCACGAGCACGACGACGAAATAATATCGGAGGGAAGGAACGTGGCGAATCCGATTTTTTTCAACACGCAGCCGCTCCTGCCCATCCAGCAGCAAACGACCGGCACGGGCCGGCAGGCGACGCAGGCGTCGCGCACGAAATCCGGTGATTTCGATGCGCTGCTCACGGCCGCCAAGGAACGAGTCCTCTTTTCCGCCCATGCGCAGGCGCGCATGCAGGAGCGCGGCATCGAGCTCTCGGAGGAAAGCCTCCAGAAACTCGACACGGCCGTCTCCGACCTCGACCGGAAAGGGGCCCGGGAATCACTCGTCTATATGGATGGCACGGCATTCGTCGTGAGCGTCCCGAATCGGACGGTGATTACGGCCATGGATGGCAGGAACGAAGAAAATATCATCACGAACATCGACAGCGCAGCCATTCTCTGAGAGTTGGACCAGATGGAGACTCCGGAGCGCCGACTGACAGACGCGCTCCACAATGGATGGCTGCGATGCATCAAAGGAAAAAGGAAAGGAAGTTTTTCACTATGATGCGTTCCCTTTTCTCCGGTGTGTCCGGACTGAAAGCTCATCAGACCCGCATGGACGTCAACGGCAACAACATCGCAAATGTCAACACGACGGGCTTCAAATCGAGCCGCACGACGTTTGCGGATACGCTTTCCCAGACGCTGACGGGCGCGTCGGCACCGCAGGACAACGTCGGCGGCACGAACCCGAAGCAGATCGGCCTCGGCACGGGCGTCGCGAGCATCGATTTGCTCTTCACGGACGGCTCCGTCCAGTCGACGGGCAAGAACACGGATCTCTGCCTCTCGGGCAACGGCCTCTTCGTCGTCAAACAGGGCAGCGAGACGTACTATACGCGTGATGGCGCGTTCGCATTCGATTCGGAAGGCAACTATGTGCTGCCGAGCTCCGGCCTCTATGTACAGGGCTGGATGGCAGAGAAGGGCGTGCTCAATACGACGGGCGCGGCTGGAAACATCACGATCCCGGCTGGCAAGGGCATGGAATCGGAAGCGACGGCAAAAGTCACGTATGCGAATAACCTCAATGCGAGTACGCTGATGATTAAATCGCTCTCCGGCGGTACGTCAGCAGGCGGCCGTACGGTTGCGACGGCAGCAAATCCTGTCACGCTGACGATGAGCGATGGCACGACGCAGACGGTGACGTCCGGTTCGTATATTGCGGGTCGCAGCATCCCGGTCACGACGACGGCGAGGGTCTATGACAGCCTCGGCAACAAGCACAGCATCCCGCTGCTGTTCGAGCTTTCGAGCCGTACAAATACCGGCAACACTTGGACGATTTCTCCAGCTGTCACGGCGAAGACGACGTCCGGCAGCACGACGCCGACCTACAATACGGACATCATCGAAGCTGACGGCTCGACGACGGCCGTGACGCTTACGAATGGCACGGTGTCATTCGATACGAATGGCGCTTATAAGGCAGGCACGACGTCAGCGACGATTAGGCTGACGTATACGACGAATGGTGCTGCCGCGCAGACGGCAACCATCGACCTCACAGGTCTCACGCAGTACGCAGGCAGCAGCACGATCAACTCGACGTCGGACGGCCATGCGGCTGGCACGCTCTCGAGCGTCTCGGTCGATGCCTCGGGCAAGATCACGGGCACGTACACGAACGACGTGCGCCAGACGGAGGCGCAGGTCGCTATCGCGCAGTTCACGAATGCGTCCGGCCTCACGAAGACGGGCAACAGCCTCTACAAGGAGTCGAACAACTCCGGCACGGCGAACGTCAAGACGGCCTCGGACCTCGGCGTCACAATCACGCCGTCGGCCCTCGAAATGTCGAACGTCGATATTGCGAACGAATTCTCCGACATGATCATCACGCAGCGCGGCTTCCAGTCGAACTCCAAGATCATCACGGTCAGCGATGAGATGCTCGAGACGCTCATCAACATGAAGCGCTGATTTTGATTTCCAGAGAATCTTTTTTAGATGGCTCTTTGCGGGGCCATCTTTTTTCTTTGCCGCGCCCAGAAGTTTTTCTTAGTCATATCGTCCCGAAGTGCTTGACGAATCGGCTTTCGTGCGGTATTCTTGAAAGAGTTTCAAGGAAGTTTTCAATAGAATTTCCATGTCTTTTTTTCCATAGAAAAAGGGAAAAGCTCCCCTCATGACGAATACATTCATCATATGGGGATTTCAACTGGGAATTCGGGAGATGATACTTTGATCAAGCTGACGAAATTCAATTCCAAGACGAACAAGAAAGGTGAGTTCGTGCTCAACGCGGAAATCATCGAGACGATCGAGGAGACGCCGGATACGGTCGTGACGCTCACGAACGGCAAGAAGCTCATCGTCGACGAGCCCATGGACGAGATTGTCCGGCGCGTGATGAAATACCGCCGCGCGCTGCACCAGTTCTGAAATCATCTGTGGGATAGAAGCAATGGAGGGATCAGTAGATGGCTGACGAAAAGAAGGAAGCTGCGCCAGAAGCAGCACCACCCGAGGAAAAGAAGAAGAAGTCTCCAATCATCCTCGTCGTGGTCCTTGTCCTCATCGGACTCCTGCTGGCTGGCGGCATCTCTTTCTTCATCACGACGAAGATGATGGCCGACACTGCCACGGATTCCAGTGCCTCGGAGCATCACGACACGGGCAAGTTCGTGAAGCTCGGTGACGCAAAGGAAGGCATCATGGTCAATGTCGGCGGCGTCAAGGCGGGCAAGTTCCTGAAGGCCGGCATCGTCCTCGAGATGAATCCTGGCAAGAAGGACAACATCACGGACGATGGCAAGCTCCAGCCGATGGCGGAGACGAAGGTCCTCGACACGACGATGCAGATCCTCCGCAGCGCCAAGCTCGACGAGTTTGACGCGACGAAGCAGGATGACATGAAGAAGAAAATCAAGGACGAGCTCAATGACAAGCTCGGCCAAGGCTCTGTTTATGACGTCTATTTCACGAGCTTCCTGCTCCAGTGATGAAGTACCGCAGAACAGCAGAAAGGAGGACGAAGATTGGCAGATGAAGTCTTATCTCAGTCTGAGATAGATAAGCTGCTGTCCGCGCTTTCTGATGGTACGGTGTCCGCAGAGGAAGTCAAGGCCGAAGACGAGCAGAAGAAGATCAAGGTCTATGATTTCAAGCGGCCGGACAAGTTCTCCAAGGATCAGATCCGGACGCTGCAGATGCTCCACGAGAGCTTTGCGCGCATGCTCAACACGTACCTTTCGACGCACCTGCGGACGATGGTCAGCGTTGAGGTGGCCTCGGTCGAGCAGCAGACGTATCAGGAATTCGTCCAGTCCCTCCTGAACCCGAGCGTCATCAGCATCCTCGCGGTGCCGCCGCTCAAGGGCAACATCATCATGGAGGTCAATACGGAGATTGCGTTCGCCTTCATCGACCGCGTCTTCGGCGGCGAAGGGCGGGCGAGCATCAAGCCCCGCGTCCTGACTGAAATCGAAGAGACCGTCATGAAGCGCCTCATCAATACGGCGATGGGCGAGCTCAAGGACGCATGGAAGACCGTCTGCGAGTTTGACCCGAGGCTTGAGGCAACAGAATCCAACCCGCAGTTCACGCAGATTGTTCCGCCGAGCGACATGGTCGTCATCGTCACAATCCAGATGAAAATCGGCGATGTTGAAGGCATGATGAACATCTGCATTCCATATCTCGTCCTCGAGCCGATCATGTCGAAGCTCACGACGACGTTCTGGGTTGCGTCCTCCGTCTCGAAGGATGAGGCAAACCCGGAGCAGATCGCACTTCTGCAGAAGAAGATCGAGCGTACGCGCGTTCCCATGATCGTGGAGCTCGGGCGTCTCGAAATCTCGATTCAGGAGTTCCTGAATCTCGGCTTCGGCGATGTATTGCAGCTCGATACGAAAGTCAAGGATGACTTGCCCGTACTGGTCGGCAAGCGGCCGAAATTCATGTGCCGCCCCGGCACAGCGGGCAAGAGGATGGCCGTGCAGGTCACGCGAATCTTAAACAGCGAAGGAGATGAAGATACGGATGAGTGATGATATGATCTCGCAGGAGGAGATTGACGCCCTCTTGAATGGCGGCGTCTCGAATGCGGATGGCGGTGATGCTCCGGCAACGGACGCACCGGCAGCCGATGGCGCGGAGGCTCCTGCTGCAGAGGCAGCTCCCGAGGCTCCGGCAGCGGGAGAGACCTCGGACGATTCATCTCAATTCGAAGGAGTCCTCTCGGATACCGAGAAAGATGCGCTCGGCGAGATTGGCAATATCTCGATGGGCAGCGCCGCAACGACGCTTTCCGTGCTTCTTGGACACAAGGTGAACATCACGACCCCGTCGGTCGCGGTTTCGACGATGTCTCTCATCCAGGAGCACTATCCGATGCCGTACCTCATTGTCGAGGTCGGATATACCATCGGTATCGACGGCAACAACGTGCTCGCCATCCAGGCACAGGATGCGGCCATCATCGCCGATCTCATGATGGGCGGCGACGGCACGAATCCGGACACGGAAATCGGCGAGATCGCGATGAGCGCCGTCGGCGAGTCGATGAACCAGATGATGGGCACCGTCGCGACGTCGCTCTCGACGATGTTCAACAAGAAGATTGATATTTCGCCCCCGAAGGTCAACCTCATCGACCTTGGCTCTGAAGAAAAGGTAACGGAGATCGTCGGCCAGAATGAGCCGATCGTGCGCATCTCGTTCCGCATGGAGGTTGATGGTCTCATCGACAGCGAGATCATGCAGATTCTGCCCGTCCATGTCGCAAAGGAAATGGTCGAGTCGCTGATGGGCGGCGGCGCGGAAGCAGCACCAGAGCCAGAACCAGCAGCCGCACCTGCACCTGCTCCTGCCGCACCAGCGCCGGCCCCGGCCCCGGCACCAGCTCCAGCTCCGCAGCCGGCACCCATGCCGCAGCCAGCACCGATGCCGCAGCCGCAGATGGCCGCGCCGCAGCCGCAGTATGCGGCACCGCAGCCGCAGGGGTACGCGGCACCGCCGATGTACCAGCAGCCGCAGATGCAGGCCGCTCCGGTGCAGCCTGCGATGTTCACGCCGCTCGCGACAGGCCCTGTGCCGGTCAACGATGCGAACATCGGGCTCATCCTCGATGTGCCTCTCGAGATCACGGTCGAGCTCGGCCGCACGCGGAAGTCCATCAAGGACGTCCTCGAGCTCACGAACGGCTCGATCATCGAGCTGGAGCGCCTCGCGGGCGAGCCGGTCGACATCATGGTCAATGGCAAGTTCCTCGCGAAGGGCGAAGTCGTCGTCATCGACGAGAATTTCGGTGTGCGTATCACGGATATCGCCAGCCCGGCGGAGCGCGTTGCAAGTCTCCAGTAAGCAGATCCCTATTGGCAATCGCGGCGATTTCCGATATAATAAAGAAAACACAGAAGGACATTTCAGGGAAACTATTCAAATTATGAGGAGAGATGGAAGATGGCAGTACGTGTTTTAGTCGTAGACGATGCAGCATTCATGCGCATGATGGTGAAAGACATCCTCTCGAAGAACGGCTATGAAGTCGTCGGTGAAGCTGAGAACGGCATGAAAGCACTTGAGAAGTATCAGGAGCTCAAGCCGGATCTCGTCACGATGGACATCACGATGCCGGAAATGGATGGCATCAGCGCGGTCAAGGAGATCAAGAAGGTCGATCCGAACGCGAAGATTGTCATGTGCAGCGCCATGGGCCAGCAGGCCATGGTCATCGAGGCCATCCAGGCCGGCGCGCGCGACTTCATCGTGAAGCCGTTCCAGGCGGACCGTGTGCTCGAGGCTGTGCGCAAAGCAGTCGGCTGATGAATAGGAAGATCATGTGGATGCAGGTGACGGCGTTGGCCGTCATTTGCGTCTTTATCCTGCAGGATTCCGCATGGGCGGCGGATGCCGCCAGTTCATCGGGGTATCTGTCGGGCTATGAGAATCCGGATCCAAGGCCATCCCCGGTTTCCTGGTGGTCCACGCTCGCGTATCTTCTGAGCCTTCTGGTCATCTTCGGATTCGTCGTGGTGATGGCTTATTTTGTTGCCCGTTTCGTCGGCGGCCATTTCGGGAAATCCGTCTCGCGTCATGGCGGCCGCCTGCTCGTCTCGCTGCCGCTCGGGCCGAAAAGCTCGGCGGCGGTCGTCGAGATTGCGGGCAGGACGTTCCTGCTCGGCGTGACGGAGTCGAATGTTTCGATGCTCGCCGAGATCACGGATCCCCGCGAGATCGAGGCACTCGAGCGTGAGAGTGCGATTCTGCCGCAGCAGGCAGAGGGCACGATGTTCACGTCGCAGCTCGGAGCGCTCGCGGACTTCGTTTCGCGGTTCCGCAAGTCATGAGGATGGAGTTGGGAAGCTTGAGAGGAAAGAAGATGCTCTTCGGCATCGCGGGCGCAGCCCTGGCTGTTGCGCTCGCCGTCGGTGGCGGCGTCGCGAGCGCGGCACCTGCCGTGCCGAGCGTGAATCTCAGCGTCGGCACGGCGTCGGGGCCGCAGGATGTGTCTGTGACGCTCCAGATCATGGCGCTCCTGACGATCCTGTCGCTCGCACCGGGCATCCTCATGATGACGACGTCGTTCGTCCGCATCGTCGTCGTCATCGGCTTCCTGCGCAACGCGCTCTCGACGCAGAACGTGCCGCCGAACCAGATTGTCATTGCGTTGTCGCTCTTTCTGACGTTCTACATCATGGCGCCGTACTGGGGCCAGGCAAACGAGCAGGGCATCCAGCCGTATCTCGCAGGCGAGATTACGCAAGAACAGGCCATCGACAATGTGGCACAGCCGATTCGCGAGTTCATGTTCAAGCAGACGCGCGAATCCGACCTCGCCCTTTTCGTGAACCTCTCCGATGCGGAGCGGCCGGAGTCGCAGGAAGATGTCTCGACGATGACGCTGATTCCGGCGTTCATCATCAGCGAGCTCAAGACGGCATTCCAGCTCGGCTTCATGATTTACATCCCGTTCATCGTCATCGACATGATTGTCGCAAGTACGCTGATGTCGATGGGCATGATGATGCTGCCGCCAGTCATGATTTCGCTGCCGTTCAAGATCTTGCTCTTCGTCATGGTCGACGGGTGGCATCTGCTCATTCAGTCGCTCATCGTGAGTTTCAAGTAGGAGGCGCTCGTGCATGTCTGGTGATCTCGTCATCCAGCTCGGACAGGAAGCACTGATGATCGTGCTGCTCGTCTCGGCGCCGATGCTCGGCCTCGGCCTTATCGTCGGCCTTGCGGTCAGCGTGTTTCAGGCGACGACGTCCATCCAGGAGCAGACGCTCGCGTTCATCCCGAAAATCATCGCGGTCTTCGTGGCCATCCTGATCTTCGGCCCGTGGATGCTGCGCATCATGGTGGAATACTGCCGGAACGTCTTCATCAATCTGCCGGCCTATCTCGGCTGAAGGAGCGGGGCATGGATCTTTTCACGTTGCTGCAGGATCATGCAGCGGTCTTCCTGCTCATGCTCACGCGTTGCAGCGGCATCTTCATGATTGCCCCATTCTTCGGCAGTCTCAACATCCCGGTCATGGTGCGCGCGGCAGCGGCGTTCCTGTTTGCTGTCGTGTTGTTCCCAGTCGTGGACGGGCTCGGCCCTGTCGAGGCGCCGACGTCGGTGCTCATGTACACGGCCGCCGTCCTCGAGGAACTCTTCATCGGCTGGCTCATCGGCTTTGTTGCCTATGTCTGCTTTTCGGCGATCCACATGGCGGGCAAGGTCATGGACATGCAGGTGGGCTTTGCCATCGTCAATGTCATGGACCCGACTTCCGGTCAGCAGATTCCGCTCATCGGAAGTTTTCTTTATAATCTCGGCCTCATCGTCTTCCTTGTGACGAACGGCCATCACATGATCATCACGGCGCTCGCGGAGAGCTTCCGCGTCGTGCCGCTGCTCACGATGCAGCCGAACCTGTCCTTGACGATGATCATGGTGAATTTCACGAATGGCGTCTTCGTGACGGGCATGAAGATTGCGATGCCTGTCACGTTTGCCATCCTGCTCGTCAATGTCGCGCTCGGCATCCTGGCGCGCACGATGCCGCAGATGAACATTTTCGTCGTCGGCATCCCGCTGCAGCTCATGGTGGGCGTCGGCATCCTCGCGATGCTCCTGCCGTTCTATGTGATGTTCCTAGGTGGCATGTTTGATGAAATGTATGGAAAGATTTCGATTGCCCTGCAGGCTCTGCAATAGCGAAGCATTTACTGCAGAAGAACGGCAGGTCGTACGCTTCCGCTTTGACCTGCAGCGCTTCGCCGATGGCGACAAGACCGAGGAGCCGACGGCCAAGAAGCGTTCTGATGCAGCGAAGAAAGGCCAGGTCGGCAAGAGCCAGGAGCTCAGCACGGCGTTCGTGCTGCTGATCGGCTTCGCCGTCATCAAAGTGCTCTGGCAGCAGATTTACACGACGATTGCGGGGTATACGATCTATATCTTCGGCCATCTGAACCAGACGGTCGATGTCGAGAACGTGCTGACGCTCTTCATCGGCGTCGTCATCATCATCGCGAAGACGGCGATGCCGATCATGCTCGCCGTCATGGTGGTCGGTCTCGCCATCAACCTCGCGCAGACGGGCTTGATCTTCAGCACGGAAAAGCTCGAGCCGAAGCTCGACAACCTCAACCCAATCAACGGCGTCGGCCGCATGTTTTCGAAACGCTCGATTGTCGAGCTCGTGAAATCGCTTTTGAAGATTGCCGTCATCGGCTTCTTCATCTACAATTATCTCAAGGATGAGATTTTCACGATGCCGCAGTTCATCTTCTATGATCTCGCGACGTCGCTCTCGAAGATTTCCGACATCATCTTCGCATTGGCGTTCCAGGTCATCGGCGTCATCTTCATCATTGCGTTCCTCGACTACGGCTACCAGAAATGGCAGACGACGCAGGACCTGAAGATGACGAAGCAGGAAGTCAAGGACGAGTTCAAGCAGACTGAAGGCGATCCGCAGATCAAGGGCAAGATTCGCCAGAAACAGCGCCAGATGGCCATGAGCCGCATGATGCAGGAAGTGCCGAAGGCGGATGTCATCGTCACGAACCCGACGCATTTCGCTGTGGCGCTCAAGTATGAGAAGGGCATGGTCGCGCCGCAGGTTATTGCGAAGGGCGCAGACTTCGTCGCGCAGAAGATCAAGAGCATCGGACGCGAGAACGATGTGCCGCTCGTCGAGAACCGGCCGCTTGCGCGCGCCCTTTACGCTTCGGCCGAGGTCGGCGACTTCGTGCCGCGCGAGCTCTACCAGTCAGTGGCCGAGGTGCTCGCCTATGTCTACCGGCTGAAACATCGGCGCCGTCGCGCCTGATCGCCCCGCAGGGCAGGAATTTTAGAGAAGGAGTAGTCTATGCCAGCATCACCCATCGCTGCACCCGCCGGCATGTTCGGCAAGGGCAGCTTCATCCAGAAGTACAGCGACGTGCTCATCGCAGTGGCGATCATCATCATCGTTGTCATGATGATCATCCCGCTGCCGACGCTGCTTCTCGATCTCCTGATCTGCCTCAACATCACGATCGCGCTCCTCGTCATCATGTCGGTCATCTACAACAAGGAAGCGCTCGACCTGTCGATTTTCCCGTCGCTCCTGCTCATCACGACGCTGTTCCGCCTCGCGCTCAACATTTCGTCAACGCGACTCATTCTGCTCGATGGCTTCGCGGGCGAGGTCATCACGGCATTCGGCAACTTCGTCGTCGGTGGTAATCCGGTCGTCGGCTTCATCATGTTCATCATCCTCGTCGGCATCAACTTCATCGTCATCACGAAGGGTTCCGAGCGTGTCGCAGAAGTCTCCGCCCGCTTCACCCTCGACGCGATGCCAGGCAAGCAGATGGCCATTGACGCCGACCTGAACCAGGGCGCCATCACGGACGCCCAGGCAAAGGAACGGCGCGTCAAGATCCAGCGCGAAGCGGATTTCTTCGGCGCTATGGACGGTGCTTCGAAGTTCGTCAAGGGCGATGCCATCGCGGCTATCGTCATCATGATGATCAACATCACGGGCGGCTTCGTCATCGGCATGTTGCAGCGCAACCTCTCGGCCGTGCAGGCACTCCAGCAGTACACGCTGCTGACCGTCGGCGAGGGCCTCGTTTCGCAGATTCCGGCGCTGCTCATTTCGACGGCAACGGGCCTCATCGTCACGCGTGCCGGCGCAGAGGGCAATCTCGGTGCCGACATGGTGTCGCAGCTGTTCCGCAACGACCGCATCTTCTTCATCCTGTCAGGCGTGCTGGCGTTCTTCGCCATCGTTCCGGGCCTGCCGGGCGTTCCGTTCTTTGCACTTGCCGCACTGTGCTTCTTCATCGGCCGCGCGCTCAAGGCCTCGACGCAGGCGGTTGTCGCGCAGGAGGAAGCAAAGCCGGAGGCCAAGGCCAAGGCGCAGAAGAAGAAGGCGACGAGTCCCGAGAACATCGTCTCGCTCCTGCAGGTCGATCCGATGGAGCTCGAAATCGGCTACAGCCTGATTCCGCTCGTCGATACGGGACAGGGCGGCGACCTCCTCGACCGCATCGTCATGATCCGCCGCCAGTGCGCGCTCGAGCTCGGCCTCGTCGTGCCGACCATCCGCATCCGTGACAACATCCAGATCAAGCCGAACGCCTATATCATCAAGCTCAAGGGCGTCGAAATCGCGAAGGGCGAGCTCATGCTCGACCATTATCTCGCCATGAACTCGGGCACGGTCTTCGAGGAAGTGCCGGGCATCGAGACGACGGAGCCGGCCTTCGGCCTGCCAGCCCTCTGGATTCCCGACAGCGAACGCGAGCAGGCGGAGCTCAACGGCTATACGGTCGTCGATGCCGTCTCCGTGCTCGCGACGCACCTCACCGAGGTCATCAAGAGCCACGCTTCCGAAATCCTCGGCCGCCAGGAGGCGCAGAACCTTGTCGACAACCTCAAGAAGACGAACGAGACGCTCGTCAAGGAGGTCGTGCCAGATCTGCTCACGGTCGGCGAAGTGCAGAAAGTCCTGCAGAACCTGCTTGCCGAGCGCATCTCGATCCGCGACATGGAGACGATTTTCGAAGTGCTCTCGGACTATGCGCGCGCGACGAAGGACACAGAAATCCTCACGGAGTACGTGCGCCACGCCATGGCGCGCCAGATCACGCAGGCGAACGTGCAGAACGGCCAGCTGCCGTGCGTCACGCTCGATCCTGCGCTCGAAAACCGCATTGCGGGCGGCGTGCAGCGCACGGATCACGGCTCGTATGTGAGCCTCGATCCGGACTCCATGAAGCGCCTCGTCACCTCGCTCGACACGGAGCTGCAGAAGCTCACGAACATGGGCTACCAGCCCATCGTGCTCACGAGTCCGGCCGTGCGCCTCTATTTCCGCAAGCTCGTCGAGCGCAGCGTGCCGGGCATCATCGTGCTCTCGCAGGCCGAAATCGAGCAGAGCGTTGAAATCCAGATCCTAGGGGTGGTGAAGATCTAATTGCAGATCAAAGTGTACAAGGCCGAGACGATGAAGGAAGCCATGCAGCAAGTCAAGGCGGAGCTCGGCGCTGATGCCGTCATCCTGCATACGAAGAAATACCGCGAGGGCGGCATCCTCGGATTCAATGCCCGGGAAGTCGTCGAAGTGACGGCTGCCATCGAGGATACGCCGGAACCGCCGAAGAAGAAGGAGCTGCCGAAAAGAAAGGCGCCAGCGAAGCGCAAGAGCCGCATCGACGTCGTCTCAGAGCCGGAAAGCGACGAGATACCGCCCGTGACGACGGCGCGCCAGAGCCGGGGCATCCATACGTACCAGAGCAGCCAGGGGACGGTTCCTGCTGCGCCTGCCGCACCTGCTGTGCCTGCAGCTCCGGCTATGATGCCGGCAGCGGCTCCCGCCGCACCGCAGACGCCGGAGGAACAGGCCGCGGCGCAGGCGCGCTTTGACGCGCTCATCGAGGCGCTCTCGAAGCAGACGGAGGCGGCGCTCGCCAATCCGCATATCATCAAGGCGGATCAGATTGCAAAGGGCGCAGCAGCACCACAGCCGCAACCGGAAGCTGCCCCCGAAGCACCTCAGGCGGCGCAGCAGAATCCGCCGGAGGCCGCGAAGGAACCCGCCCCGCAGCAGGCGCCCGTGCCGCAGGAAACGGCACAGGACGATGCGGATGACGAAGAAGATGAGGACGAAGAGGAACAGCGTGCAGGAGACGAAGCGATGAAGGAAGAGCAAGACAAGATCCGGGAGCTCCAGGAAGAGCTCGCGCAGATGAAGACGCTCCTCGCGCAGGTCATGGTGAAAGACCAGCCGAAGGGCGTGCGCACGCTGCAGGAAGCACTCGAAGAGCAGGAGGTCTCCGCAGACATCCTGCACGACCTCGCCGCGACGGTCGCGGCGGGCGACACCGTGCGCGACAGCCTGACGAAGGAAGCGCATGATGCGCTTTCGGGCTACCTCGCGGACAAGGTGCATTTTTCCTCGGGCATCGAGTCAGAGAAATTTGCGCGCGGGCCGAAAATCATCGCCCTCATCGGCGCGACCGGCGTCGGCAAGACGACGACGCTCGCGAAGATTGCAGCGCGATTCGTGCTCGAGCAGGGCATCGACGCAGCGCTCATCACGGCCGACACGTATCGCATCTCGGCTGTCGAGCAGCTCAAGACGTACTCCGACATCATCGGCCTGCCGCTCGAGATCGTCTACACGCCGCAGGAGCTCAAGACGGCCATCCACAAGTTCCGCAAGAAGGATCTGATCCTCATCGATACGGCCGGCCGCAGCCAGCACAACGAGTTCCAGATGAAGGAACTCTGCGATTTCCTCGCCGTGCATCCGCGCATCCAGCGCTACCTCGTCATGAGCGCGACGACGAAGAACCGGGATGCGTCTGACATTCTCGAGAAGTTCGCCGTCTGCGAGCCTGACCATGTCATCTTCACGAAGACGGATGAGACGGCGAGTGTCGGCCTGATACTCAACCTCCTCTATGAAAAAGAGCTCAGCCTCGCGTTCTTCACGAACGGGCAGAGCGTCCCTGACGACATCGTGCCGGCAACGCCTGACGCGCTCGCCGACCTCCTGCTGAGGGAATGACTATGGATCAGGCAGAACGTTTGCGGAAGCTCGTCGAGCAGCATCCAGCTTCCGAACATGAACATCCGGGGACGCAGAAGCCTTCGGCTCCCCCGCAGATGACGAAGCAGCCGAAACCGCAGGAGCCCGTCCGGCCGCGGCGGCCGTTTTCGACGAATGCGCGCGTCATCGCCGTCACGAGCGGCAAGGGCGGCGTCGGCAAGACGAATTTCACGGTCAACCTCGCCATCGCCCTGCGCGCGGCCGGCAGCCGCGTGATGATTCTCGATGCCGACCTCGGCATGGCGAATGTTGACATCGTGCTCGGCTCGTCATCGAAGAAATATCTGCTGAACCTCCTGGAAGATGATATGGATCTTGCCGATGTGCTCGTCCATGGGCCGTACGGCATCGATTTCATCCCCGGAGGCTCCGGCATCGAGAAGGCGCAGACGCTCGACGATGACAAGCAGAAGATCCTCCTGCAGAAGCTTGCGGGTGTCGGAGCGCTCGCCGACATCATCCTGATCGATACCGGCGCAGGCCTCGGGAAGAATGTCATGGACTTCATCCTCGCGGCTGACGAGGTGCTGCTCGTCACGACGCCGGAGCCGACATCGCTGACGGATGCCTATGCCGTCATGAAGGCATACAGCCGCTATGCGGAAAGCCCGCAGCTCCAACTCGTCGTCAACCGCATCTACGATGAGCGCGAGAGCCGCGAGGTCACGGAGAAGCTCCAGCAGACGGCCGGACGCTTCCTTCACATGGATGTCGGCTGTCTCGGCTATGTTTATGAGGATGCGAGCGTCATGCGGGCCGTGCGGCGGCAGACGCCGTTCGTCGTCGCGTCCCCGGATTCGATTGCTGCGCGCTGCATCCGTGCGATGGCGCAGGGAGTCCTTTACGGCGCTTCGCCGCGTGTCGATTGCGGCTGGCGAGGATTTTTGCAGAGGATTTTCCATTTTTCACGTTAAACATGGAGGAACTTTTCTATGGCAGGCGAAATAATAAAAGCAGGGAATGTATTGAAGATCGGACAGCGCATCGAGTTCTTCGTCGACAATGATGACAATCGTTACGCGAGCCGCATCGAGGACATGACGAAAGACCAGATTGTGGCCGCCCTGCCTCTCAATAAGCAGCGCGTCCCGGTCATCCCGCGCACGGGTGCGCGCATCTATGCGCTTGCCATCGGCGACCAGTGCCGTTACCGCTTCTTCTCGACGTATCTCGGCACCGAGCGGATCGACGGCCGCATCCCTGTCTGGCTCATCACGCGTCCCGAGACGGTTGAGCGCCATCAGAACCGCGAGTTCGTGCGCGTGCGCGTCGATCTCCGCGTGCGCGTGCGCGTCGTCGAAGAAGACGGCACGATCGGCGAGCCCATCGAGACGCGCACGCTCGACCTTTCGGGCAACGGCGTCGCGCTCGTCATGCCGAAGCCGGTCAAAGTGGACAGCCAGATGGCTCTCGAGATCTTCGACATCCCCGACATCGGAACCTTGGAAGTCATGGGCCGCGTGGCGCGCTGCCAGAAAGTCCAGCTTGATGAAGAGCATGCCCTCTACCATGTCGGCGCACTGCTCGAGCACATCGAGCGCCGCACGATGAACCAGATCGTCCGCTACCTCTTCGCCGTGCAGCGCAAGGCCATCGCCAAGGGAATCACTGAAAATCTCTGAAATGCTCTAAGGGGGAAGCAGGATGATCCGAATCCTCATCGCTGACGACTCCGCCTTCATGCGGAAAGTGCTGACCGACCTTTTCAAGGCCCAGCCGGATTTCGAGGTCGTGGGCACGGCCATCAATGGCCGCGATGCGGTCGAGAAGGTCAAGAAATACCACCCGGATCTCTTGACGCTCGACGTGCAGATGCCCGTCATGGACGGCCTCGATGCACTGGCCGTCATCATGGAAATCGCGCCGATGCCGGTCGTGATGCTCTCGAGCCTTACGAAGGAAGGGACGGACGAGACAATCCGTGCGCTGTCGCTCGGCGCCATCGACTTCATCAGCAAGGCGGGCGGCTCCATCTCGCGCATCGACACGATCGAGGAAGACATCCTCGCGAAGTGCCGGGCGGCGGCGAAAGCCAACGTCAGGAGCGCCATGAAGGGTACGCGGGCTGCCGAGCTCGCAGAAAAGGAGCGCCGTGCCAAGGAAAAGTCAGAACCTCCGCGCATGCGTCATGTCGAGCTGAAGGCAAGAACCAACCCGTTCGCCGCGAAGCCGGCCGCAGAAGAAAAGAAGACGAACCCCTTCGGTCATCGCGAGAATCCGCTCTTGCAGAAGCGAAGGCAGGTTTTGACGCCGCATGCGCAGGCCGCGCCGAATGTGAAAGCGTCAGGCGCGGGGAGCAGCAAGCTCGTCGCCATCGGCACGTCGACGGGCGGCCCGCAGGCACTGCAGAGCGTCATCACGCGTCTGCCGGGCGACCTGCCGTGCGGCGTCGTCGTTGTGCAGCACATGCCGCCGGGATTCACGAAGTCCCTCGCGAACCGGCTCGATTCCCTTTCGAAGGTCTCCGTCAAGGAAGCCGAAGACGGGGACGTCATCGAGCCCGGCCACGTCTACATCGCACCGGGCAACTACCACATGCGCGTTGCCTCGGAGGGCAGCAAGCGGAAGATCGTCCTGAGCCAGGACCCGCCCGTCGGCAATCACCGGCCGGCCGTGAATGTGCTCTACGACTCCGTCGCGCCTGTCGGCAAGAACCTCGTGGCCGTCATCATGACGGGCATGGGATGCGATGGCACTGAGGGCATGAAGAAGATCAAGGCACAGGGCGGATATTCCATCGCCCAGGATGAAAGCACTTCCGTCGTCTACGGCATGCCGAAGTCCGTTGTCGATGCCGGCCTCGCCGATGAGGTAAGGCCCGTCACCGACATCGCGAGGGCGATTGTGGCCGCGGTCGAGAAATAAAAGGAATTAGGGGGAGTACAAATATGGATACGAATCAGTACATGGACATGTTCCTCGACGAGTCCCACGAGCATCTGCAGTCGCTCAACGACGGCCTCCTGAGCCTCGAGGACAACATGCAGGACACCTCGGTCGTCAACGAGATCTTCCGCAACGCGCATACGCTGAAAGGCATGTCCGCGACGATGGGCTTCAATAAGATTGCAGAGCTCACGCATGAGATGGAAGACGTCCTCGACCTCATCCGCAAGGATCAGCTCGACCTCAACGAGGACATCATCGATACGCTGTTCAAATGCGTCGACTCGCTCGGCCAGATGATCGACAGCGTCGGCAACGGCGAAGCAGAAGACGTCGTCGATGTCTCCGACCTCGTCAAGAAGCTCAGCTCCATCTCGAAGCCGGATCAGGCACAGGCAGCAGCTCCGGCGGCAGCAGCACCGGCTGCAGGCGCAGCTCCGGCAGCGAGCGGCATCTCCATCGAGCTTTCCGACGTCGACAAAGATGTCATCAAGCAGGCACAGGCACAGGGCCTCCAGGCCATTCATGCGCGCATCACGCTTGCAGACACCTGCCTGCTGAAGTCCGCGCGCTCCTACATGGTCATGAACGCGCTCGACGAAATCGGCGACGTCGTCAAATCCGTCCCGAGCTCCGAGGATCTCGAGCAGGAGAAGTTCGACAAGAGCTTCGACGTCATCGTCGTGACGTCGCAGGAGGAGAAGGGCGTCCAGGATGCCATCAACTCCATTTCTGAGATCGCGAAAGTCGAGACGAACGTCGTGAACCTCGACGAGAAGAAGGAAGAGCCGAAACCGGCCGCAGCACCCGCTCCAGCAGCGGCTGCACCAGCTGCACCGGCGGCTGCTCCAGCACCCGCGAAGAAAGCCGCTCCGGCGAAGAAGCCAGCGGCACCTGCGGCCAAGCAGAAAGTCCATCACAGCCAGTCCGTCCGCGTCGATATCGAGAAGCTCGACAACCTCATGAACCTCATGGGCGAGCTCGTCATCAACAAGGTCCGCCTCGAGCAGATCGGCCAGACGCACCGCCTCGCCGACCTCACGGAAACGCTCGAGCAGATGGACCGCGTCACGACCGACCTGCAGAACATCGTCATGAAGGTCCGCATGGTCCCTGTGAGCTCCGTCTTCAACCGCTTCCCGCGCATGGTGCGTGACATCGCGAAGGAACTCAACAAGGAAATCAACCTGACCATCGAAGGCGAGGAAACAGAGCTCGACCGCACCGTCATCGACGAGATCGGCGATCCGATCATGCATCTTCTCCGCAACTCCTGCGACCACGGCGTCGAGGAGCCGGACGTCCGCGAGAAGAAGGGCAAGCCCCGCCAGGGCGAGGTCGGCCTCATCGCACGCCACGAAGGCAACAACGTCGTCATCATGGTCACGGATGACGGTGCCGGCATCGATGCGACGAAAATCAAGAACAAAGCCATCGAGAAGGGCATGATCACGCAGGAAGAAGCCGACAAGATAGACGATGCCGATGCCGTCCGCATCATCTTCGCACCGGGCTTCTCTACGGCAGATCACATTTCCGACATTTCGGGCCGCGGCGTCGGCATGGACGTCGTGCGCAGCAAGATTGAAGCGCTCTCCGGCCACGTCGATGTCGAGACGAAAATTGACGAAGGCTCCGTCTTCAAGATCAAGCTGCCGCTGACGCTCGCCATCATCCAGGCGATGCTCGTGCGTGTGCAGGAAGAAATGTATGCTATCCCGCTCGGTTCCATCGACAGCACGATCAACATCCAGCCGGACGAGATCAAGACCGTCCAGAACAAGGAAGTCATCGTCCTGCGCGGCGAGATCATCCCGATCATCCGCATGGAGAAGATGCTCCAGGTGCCGCATGTCAAGGATTCGGACGAGACGTTCGTCGTCGTCGTCCATACGGGCGAGACGAAAGCCGGCATCGTTGTCGACAGCCTCATCGGCCAGCAGGAAATCGTCATCAAGACGCTCGGCAGCCTGTTCACCGGACTCAAGATGTTCTCCGGCGCTACCGTCCTCGGCGACGGCCGCGTCGCGCTCATCCTTGATGTCGCTACGATGATGCAGTAAGGGGAGGTAATCGAACATGGCTAACAACGAAAACAATGTCGCGGCCGAGGAGAACCTGCAGGTCGTCGCTTTCAAGCTCCGCAACGAGGAATACGGTGTCAGCATCCTGAACGTCCAGGAGATCCGCAACCTCACGGACATCACGCGCGTGCCGTTCGCCCAGGATTTCATCAAGGGCGTCATCAATCTGCGCGGCAGCGTGCTGCCGGTCATCGACCTCAAGCAGCGCCTCGGCCTTGAAGAGACGCCGTACACCGATGATACGCGCATCGTGACCGTCACGATCGACGACCTCCATGTCGGCATGCTCGTCGACGCCGTCACGGAAGTCCTGACGCTCACAGCAAAGCCCATCGATGCCAAGAAGGCCGTCAACGGCAAGGAGCTCACGAAATTCCTGAGCGGCATCGGCAACATCGACGGACGCCTCATCATCATGCTCAATCTGGAAGAGATCATCGGCCTCCCCAAAGAAGGGAAATGAGCCGCGTCAATAGGTGAGGAGAAATCTTTCTATGTCTGATGAAATCAAATTATCGCCGGCCCAGCTTGATGCCTTGCGCGAGATCGGCAATATCGGCGCTGGCAATTCGGCAACGGCGCTTTCGCAGATCATCAACCGCCGCATCGACATGAACGTGCCGCGTGTCTCGATGGTCCCGCTCGACCAGGTACCGGATCTCGTCGGAGGTCCGGATGCCATCGTCGTCGGCATCTTCCTGCGCGTCTATGGCAAGGCTCCTGGAAACATCCTGTTCCTCCTGCCGCAGCGGAGTGCGTTCTATCTCGTCGATACCTTGATGGGAAAGAAGCATGGCGATACGGAGAAGCTCGACTACATGGATGAGTCCGCGCTCATGGAGATCGGCAACATCCTTTCGGGCGCGTATCTCAACGCGTTCTATACGTTCACGCAGATTTCCATGCTGCCCTCGATTCCAGCCCTCGCGATGGACATGGCAGGCGCCATCCTGAATGTCGTGCTCGTTCAGCTCGGGCAGATGGGCGACCAGGCACTCGTCATGGAAACGGAATTCCTCGCCGAGGACGATGGCATCAACGGCCATTTCTTCCTCGTGCCGGATCCCGGCTCGCTCGAGACCCTGATCAAAGCAGTAGGAGTTGAATGAAATGGCCGAACTAATCAGAGTTGGGATGGCTGATTACAAGGTCGGCCGCAGCCCAGCTACCATCATAAGTTATGGACTTGGCTCCTGCATCGGCATTTCCCTCTACGACCCGCAGACGAAGGTCGGCGGCCTCCTGCACATCATGCTGCCCGACAGCACGCAGGCCCGTCCGTCGGACAATCCTGCGAAGTTTGCAGATACGGGACTGCCGCTCATGCTCAAGGATGTCCTTGCACTTGGTGCTGTGAAGAGCCGCCTCGTCGCAAAGATGGCAGGCGGTGCGCAGATGTTCGCATTCGCAAATGCGACGGACATCATGCGCGTCGGCGCCCGCAACGCCGAAGCCGCGAAGAAGATGCTCCAGCAGCTCGGCATCAAGGTGATTGCCGAGGATACGGGCGGCACGTATGGCCGCACGGTTTCCATCAATCTCGAGACAGGCATGTACAAAGTCAAGACCATCGACAAGGGAGAAAAAGAAATCTGATGTTCAAGATTGGTATGGCGCTCACGTTTGCCGTCATCGGGGCGATGATCGTCCTCCTCGCGGGCATCTTCGGTGGTGCCCGAATCTCGACGGCGTTCATCCGCATGTTCTGTGCGCTCCTCGTGACGTGCGCAGGCGTCTGGATCTTCCTGTTCATCCTCGAGGCTCGAGGCGTTGTCGATATTGACAAGAAACTTCGGATCATCCAGGATGAAGAGGAAGCAGAGGTCGCGGAGGAAGCCGAACTGACGGACGAGGAGTTCGCGGTCATGGCCGCAGAAGCAGAAGCAGAAATCCAAGCGGAAGCAGCTGCTGCAGTGGCCGAAGAAGCGAGAGCCGGAGAGGGTGCCGAAGCAGATGCCGAGGCAGGCGAGGTGGCGGAAGGCGATGAGCCGGAAGCGCAGGAGCCGGCAGAAGAGACCGGCGGCTTCGAGCCGTTGGCGGCAGAAGACCTCCAGCATATGGACACGGCGGAAGAGGAAGAAGAGACTCGAGCATCCTGAGCGCAGAGATGGGGAGGTGAACGCGCATGGACACGGAAGAGACCTCCGGCATGGAAAGCCTTACGGAAGACGTCGCAGGCCTCTGGCAGTCCTATTGGCAGACGCATGGCACCGAAGAGCGCAACGAACTCACAGAGCATTATCTTTCGCTCGTGCGCCTCGTCGCCGGGCGCCTCGCCATCAGCCTGCCTCCCTATGTCGACCGCGACGACCTCCTGTCGAGCGGCTTCTTCGGCCTGCTCGATGCTGTCGAGCGCTATGATCCCGAACGACAGATCAAATTTGAGACATATGCCTGCGTCCGCATCCGCGGCGCGATGCTCGATTACTTGCGCGCGAAGGATTGGATGCCTGTTGCGACGCGCCAGCGGATCCGCAAGTTCAGTGATGCCCTCGGAAAGCTCACGACCGAGCTCGGCCGCGAGCCGACAGAGGAAGAGCTGCAGGATGCCCTGGGCATGAACGAAAAGGAATACCGTGCGCTCCAAGGGCAACTCAGCATGGCGACGGTCGTACCGCTCGACGATTATCTCAGCACGGAGATGCCGGAACAGGATGCGACGAATCCCTCGGCCCGCCTCGAGGCGGAAGAGCTTCGCAAGACGCTGGCGAAGGCCATCGACAAGCTGCCGGAGAAAGAGCGCATCGTCGTCGCGCTTTACTATAATGACGAACTCACGCTGAAAGAGATTGCAAACATCCTCCACCTCACGGAGGCGCGCATCTCCCAGCTCCATACGAAGGCGGTCTTCCGCCTGCGCGGCTCGCTCGCGCGCATGAAGGCCACCCTGTTGTAAAACGGATGAGGGGGTCCGGGACATGGCAGAAGAAGGAACGAAGGAAGCCAAGGTCGGCGGCCAGGACGCCGGCTACCTCTTCGAGTTCAAGCCGGAAGGCGTTTTCTTGACCGTTTATCCGACGGCGGAAAGCACGATTCTTTACGAGCTGTCCGATATGCGGCAGATTCTGCACGATTACGGCGTCAACGATTATGACATCCTGACGCTTGCGAAGACCGTGCGGACGGCTGACGGCGTGCCCGTGCGCCTCTCTGAGCACTATACGGCACCAGCCGAGCAGGATCTTGCCGACATTGATGCCGGCCACACGCCGCGCAAGAAAGCACCGGAGGAAGCGACGGATTATGCCGGCATGTCCATCGACGTCAGTCCCGACAAGCTCACGGTGACCGTCCGCTTCGACATCATGAAAGGCACGCGTGTGCCGACGCCGAAGATGATCAAGGCTGCGCTCAAGGACAAGGGCATTACGTACGGCATCAGCGACTCGGCCATCGAGAAGGGCTCGAAATCGCTCGAACCGTTCGTCGCGGCGAAGGGCACAGCGCCCGTTCCCGGCAAGGATGCCTTTATCGACAAAAAGTATGACCTTTCCCACAAGGGCAAGCCGAAGATGGTCGATTACGACCGCGTCGACTACAAGGACATGAACCTCTTCGTCCTCGCGCATGCCGGGCAGCTGCTCGCCGTGCGCGTGCCGCAGACGCAGGGGCAGCAGGGCACGAACGTGTTCGGCAAGGCCATTCCGACGAAGAATGGCCGCCCGATTCCTCTCACAGCAGGCAAGAACACCGAGATTCGCGAAGATGACAAGCTCTATGCCAAAATCGACGGCCAGATCGTCGAGGAGGGCAAGCGCATCGACATCGACCCGCATCTCAAGATCTCAGGCGATGTCGGCGTCGGCACGGGCAACATCGATTTTGTCGGCAGCGTCGAAATCTCAGGCGGCGTCGAGGCCGGTTTCATCGTAAAGGCATCTGGAGACATCCAGGTCGCGGGCGGCGTGGCCGGTGCCGAAATCGAGGGACGCAACGTCTTCGTTTCGGGCGGCATCACGGGGCAGGGGCGCGGCAAGATTACGGCGCATGAAGATGTGCGCGCTGCCTTTGTCGAGAATGGCCTCATCGAAGCCAGCCGCGACATCTACGTTTCGGATGTCGTTCTTCATTCAACACTCAAGGCGGGGCGGAAAGTCATCGTCGAAGGCGGGCGCGGCCTCGTCACAGGCGGCTACCTCGCAGCAGGCGAGGAGATTCGCGCCAAGAGCGTCGGCAACCAGGCGTTCGTCGCAACGCGTCTCGTCGTCGGCGTCAACCCAGCGCTCCAGCAGAAATATCAGAAAGCCTGCCGCGAGTTCAAGGAGGACAAGCAGCGCCTCCAGCAGATCACGAACGTCCTCAATACGTTCTCGAAAATCGACATCAGCTTGCTGCCGCCGAATCGCGTCGACCAGATCAATGCGCTCACGCGCTCGCAGTTCCCGCTCGCAGGAAAGATCAAGCGTACGGAGGCGGAGCTCAAGAAGATGCAGGATGAGCTTTCGAAGATGGAGGGCGGCAAGATTCGCATTTCTGACATCCTCTATCCCGGCGTCAGCGTCACCGTGAACTCCATTATGAGGAACTTTCAGTCCGAAGTGCGCGGGTGCACGCTCTACGTCGATGATGAGGACGAGGTCACGATTGGCCCGTATTGAGTCCGCGAGGTTTTTTGAGCATTTTGAAGAAAGGGATGGATGGTCATGGATGTCACGCCGATGAGCATGCAGATGGTCGTCCCGCGCGTCTCCGATGCCGCGCAGGTTCAGCAGAATCTCAACCAGGCGGCGGCCCTGCAGCAGGATTTCCAGGCCGCACGTGAGAAAGCGGATGCGAAGCTCAAGGAAACGCAGGTTCGCACGAAGGACAACCCCGAGGACGGCCGCATCAAAGACGACCCGAACCGCCATGGGCAGGGGGCCTATGAAGGCTCTGGAAAGGGCAAGCGCGGGGAGGAAGACGCGCAGGAGGGCGAGACGGAGGAATTTGCCGTCGATCCTTCGCGCGGCCACCATCTCGATATCTCACTCTGACAGGACTGATTTTCTTTGATGACCTATATCATGGCGCTCCTGATCCTCGTCGGCGCTGGCCTTGTCTTTTTTGCAAAGTACATCGCCCGCCGCAAGGCGGCGCCGCAGGAAGCACGGGATGTGCATGAGGACATGGCACGCTCGACCGAGCAGCTCAAGCACGAGCTCGAACGCTCGGGACAGGAAATCGTGAAGCGCATGGGCGGCCATGTCGAGCGCCTTGAAGCGCTCATCTCCGAAAGCGACCGTCGTTCCGACAGCCTTGACGCGCAGCTCACGGAGCTCCATACGCTCTCGCAGACCATCGACAAGGAGATTGACGAACTCCGCGCGGCTGAGCAGGATGCCCGCCGCGAGCAGCAGCTCGCCTCGCAGCTCCTCGGCGAGCTCCGTGCGGCAGCGGCCGGAGCAACGGCTATGAGGCAGGCCATGCCTGTTCCGCAGCACACAGCGCCCATCGAGCGCGTCGATGTGCAGGACTTCACGAGCGTCCTCGAACGTTCCATCGCCCGCGACGAAGCCCGTCAGGGCGGTGCACCGCCCGCCTATGTGCCGACGGCGGAAGCTGTCCACGCAGCAGCCGATGCCCTTCAGACCATGCAGGGCCGGAGCCAGGCACAGAGCCTCTCTGAACAGGCGCAGACCCATGCGCATGCAGTGATGCCGAAAGCCGCGGAAGAACCAGCATCGGCTCATCCCCCCGAAGCATCTGCTAAGACGCCAGCTCCTGCGGAAGTTCTTTCCCATCCTTCGATAAATGAAGAAGAGCCCCGCCCTGCGGATGACGCAGATGTGGCAGAACCAGAGGAAGAAGCGGGAGAAGAGCCAGAAGATGAAGAAGCATCGGAAGGCGCCAGCAGCGCTGCCCGCGTCCGTGCTCTGCTCCTCTCCGGCTGGTCCGTCGAAGACGTCGCGCGGGAGACCGGCATGGGCAAAGGCGCCATCGAGCTCATGCAGGAGATGATCCGCCGCCAGATTGCGGATCGCGAGGGCGAAGCTTGACAGCGGACGAGCGGATGTGTATAATATCCTTTGTGATTGACGGATTTTCCCAGAAAGCACCGGGATGTAGCGCAGTTTGGTAGCGCGCCTGCTTTGGGAGCAGGATGTCGCAGGTTCGAATCCTGTCATCCCGACCATCTGCGTCAGTAGCTCAGTTGGATAGAGCAACGGCCTTCTAAGCCGTGGGTCGCGGGTTCGAATCTTGCCTGACGCACCAGGAATATCAAGGCCTCCGAGGTTTTCTCGGAGGTCTTTTTTCGTGCTTGTGGGGCAATAAGTGGGTCAACGGCAAAAATCGAGCCTTCCAATGAGGTAAGGCAGTTTTCAAAAATACATCGCTATCGGCAGAAATCTTTGATATACTAGATGTAGGGAGAATCCTATTTTGGTTCAGGTAAAGCGAGGGGTGATGGCCATGATTGCAGTACCATTACCGAATACATTCATTGATAATGCCAAGGTGATGGCGAAGGGACAAGTTACAATTCCCAAGGACGTGAGAAACGTTCTTGGGATTTCAAGTGGCAGTTGCGTGACATTCGTGGTTGAAAACGGCTCTGTGCGTCTCGTCAATTCTGCCGTCTATGCGATGCAGATGATGCAGAAGGAGATGGAGGATGTGAGGGGGACAGCAGGACTGGAAACGGAAGAAGCTGTCATGCGCACCGTCAGGGAAATTCGCTCGGAGAGTGAATGAATCGTCTTTGTCTTGCAGGGGTGAGACAGAGGTGCTATCATAGAAAATAATTGTACATAGTTCGTTGTAGAGTAGTGAAGACTATTGTTTGAATTAATTTGGCTCAATCACAAAACCTGTGGGATGAATAGTTCCAAGGTATAATTCATGTTGTAAAAAACGAGGACATCCTATACGATGTGGATATGCATCTCGCAAATGTAAATCCACACAAAGGAATGTCCTCTCTATGGATTATACT